>JBFMDG010000817.1:0-3240 GCA_040754135.1 Verrucomicrobiota bacterium | reverse complement strand
CTCTTGAACCTGGAGTTAATCGCGCAAATCAGCACCTGGACTGGCGAACCTACCTCCAGTGCCAGCTTTCAAGCCGAAGCCGGGACGAAATATCAATTGCGTCTCTCGTCCTTGGTTACTGAGCCCGGCGAGTTTGAACTGCAAATGGTCCCAGGCACTGCTCCGCACGTGACCATTCTCTCGCCGAAAATCGGCGCACCCTTTGAAATGGGCGCGGAGTTTTTTGCTCAAGCCCATGCTCTGGATAGCGATGGCCGGATCGTCAACGTCGGCTGGTACCTTTCGGATCAACCTGAGCACGGTTACCGATTTTTAGGCAGCCGGACGGACGCTCCGTTCACGTTCGCAATCACCAATGTCCTGCCCGGACAATATTGGCTGCAGGCCGTTGCCACCGATGATCAGGGGGCCAGAAGCGCGTCCATTCCCGTGCCATATCGCGTTCGCCCGCCGAATGACGATTATGCCCGTGCCATTGTCCTCGAAGGCGAAAGGGTGCGCAGTGAGTTTTGGATCCATGGCGCCGGGAACGAACCGGGAGAGGAGAGCATCACGGGAATTGGCGGTGAAACCATTTGGTGGCGGTGGACAGCGCCGGAGACAGGCCTCTATACGATTGCCGCAACCTGCGGGAGTTCACGGCCTTTGCTCGGAGTGTTCGACGCCACCGACCAAATCTCCTCGCTAAATGATCAGCTGTTCGTTTCCACGATGGACAACTCTTTTGCCTCAGAATTTCCTGACACGGTGCGGGGTTCAATAGCCGTTGAGAAAGGAAGATCGTATGCCATCGTGGCCTACACATTTTCCTCGCGGCCGGAAGCGACCGTCGAAATTGCGATCACGCCGGGCACACCTCCGTTGATGGAATGGGCGTTCCCGACTGCCGAAGGGAATGTGAACTTGATGGCCGGCTCGGAAGTAATGCTGAAATTGAATCTTCTGAACCCGAGCCTCGCGTTGCCCGCCGTTGAGTTGTTCATCAATGGCCACCGCGAAAGCAGGTTGACGGAGCCGCCTTACGAATGGCTCTTCGAAGTGGGCGAGGGTTATTACGAATTCTATGCACGTGCAACCGATGCGAATGGATTGGTCACAGTGCTTCCGCGGCGCACTTTCGCGGGCAGACACGCGCCTCCGCCAAACGACCATTTCATCGATCGCATAAACCTCAGCGGCCTTTCAGTCCAGGTGGAAGGAAATGCTGCCGGCGCGACCAGCGAAACCAACGAGCCGCCCGTGCAAAGCAATACCGTCTGGTACGCCTGGACTGCGCCCGAAAGCCGCACGTTCAGTCTCGTGCTGGAGAACGGATGGGATTTGCATTTGTACCGCGGCGGGGCCCTCACAGAGCTCGTGCCCATCGGTTCGATTCCGCCATGGGAAAATTACTGGCAGCCCATCAGCCGGATCTGGTTCACCGCCGAAGCCGGTGTCGAGTATCAAATCGCCATTGGCAATACCCGCGAATTTAACCTGCGCATTTTTCCCAACAATCCACCCCTGCTGCGCATGATCCATCCCCTCGATGGCTCGCTCTTCGAGGCAGGCTCGGTCGTGCCGCTGCAGGTTGAAGCTACAGACGCAGACAACGGAATCAGTTCTGTCGAATTCTTTTTGGGAACAGACCCGAACGCGATGCAACCCGTAGTTCCACCGCAAAAGCCACCGCATGAATACGAGTTTGTTCTCCCTTCCGATCGCGTCGCGACTTTCTATTTCTACGCAGAGGCAACCGATCGAGAGGGGATCAAGGTGAAATCGGCGTTGGTCCGGTTCACATCTTATTGGCCGCCGCTCGCCAATGATCATTTTGCCAATCGCCTCGATGTTGGCGGCGACAATTTCATCGTTACTGCTTCTTTAGCCACGGCGACGCGCGAAACTGGCGAGCCGCTGCACGGCGGCTACACCGCCTGGTGGTCGTGGATGGCACCGGCTTCCGGCGCGGCTCACCTCCTGGCTGAATCGGCGTTTGTGGCCGGACTTTCCGTTTATCAGGGAGAATCAATGACGCAGTTGCAACTCATCGCCGCCGCCGCCGAATTAGCCTTGAACAAACCGACTTCCGTCAGCTTTCGTGTCGAGGCCGGGCAACGTTACGAAATCGCCGTATCCAGCCTCGTTGGAACTCCCGGTCCGGTGACTCTGACCGGTCGCCTGGGAGTGCCTCCAACCATTCGCATCGTCAACCCCTTGCACAATCAGACGTTTCAATTCGGATCGATCATCCGGCTCGAGGCGGAGGTTGTTGACCCGGACAACGACGTGGAACTTGTGGAGTGGATGCTGGATGATCAGCTCGTGGGTGTCGCTACTGCCGCACCATTCGCGCATGAGTTTCCGGCGTCGGATCGATTGCCCAGCGTACATTGGATCCAGGCTCGGGTCACCGATGGCAAAGGATGGTTCGCGCTCTCTTTGCCCATTTCAATTGCAACGGAAGGCGAGCCCATGCCTGCGCCTGTGCCGCCAATGAATGATGATTTTGATCAGGCCATGGTCCTGCCTGAAGTGGCGCTGGTATCCGGCACTTTTTTCAACGCCACCATCGAGCCGGGCGAACCGGTGCCAAACAATCTCACGCTGGCAGGATCCGTCTGGTGGCGATGGACCGCGCCCGAATCGGGTTTTCTAATCCTGAACAATTCCTACCCCCCGGTTTGGGAACATTCTCCGAGGCTGACGATTTACCGCGGCGAACGCGTCATCAATCTGATTGCCCAGCCGCCACTGGCAACTTTGAACGTGTCGGGGCAAATCCAGGAAAGGTATGCGGTCGAGAAGGGAATCACTTATCTCATTCGCGTCCTCGTGGGAAATGCGCAGCGCCTCACCGTATTCTTTGATCTGCACCTGGAAACCGCGGTGCGCCCGGCTTTGGATGCGATCACGATCTCAGGCGGAATGACCACGATTCAAGGGAGCGGGCTTCCGGGAACATGGCTGGTTCTCGAACATTCGGAAGACTTGATCCGCTGGTTCCCGCTGCAAACAAAATCCGTTCCTGCCGATGGGCAGATCGAGTTCAACGATCCCGATTTTCTCAAGGCGAGTCGCCGATTCTATCGGCTCGTCGCGCCTTGAACGGAGCGTGTAGGAAAGTCCGATGCATTGGGATTTAGCCAAAGCGGTGTCGCGCGCTCTCGCGCTTGCCACCGCACTCCAAAATGAGCGGATTGTGTCCGTCGCGTTATGGAGAGCGCCGGCAGAACGAAGTGGCGACGGCGCTTTGGCCTC
>JBFMDG010000816.1:0-3246 GCA_040754135.1 Verrucomicrobiota bacterium | reverse complement strand
AGCGGGGGAGATTTCCCGTTACATGATCGACACGCTCGATCAGTTCGAATCGGTCGAAAACCTGTTGCAATTGCGCGGCTGAGTCCGTGCGGGGTTCATTATGCTGCCGGAACTGGACATCTACATCAACAAGGTCAAAAACCTTCCGCCCGCCCCCCGCGTGCTCCCGCAGTTGCTCGAACTGCTCGGACAGCCTGATGTCGATACCACTCAGGTCGTAACCATCATCGGATACGACCCGTCGCTGACGGCGAACATTCTGGCCCTCTGCAATAGCGCACACTTCGCCAGCAGTCCCGAACCGGTGACCGATTTGCAGGAAGCCATCCTGCGACTCGGTTTTTGGGAAATTTATCAACTGGTCTGCGCAGTGACCGCGCGGCGTTCCTTGTCTCCCGCCCAAAAAAATTGCGGCGTCAACGAAACGGCCTTATGGCGCCACTCCGTCACCACCGCAGTCGCTGCCCAACTGCTGGCGCGGGATCGAGGTGATGACGAGAATCTGGTTTTTACCGCGGCCCTGTTGCACGACATTGGCAAAATCATTCTCGCCCAGGCGGTGAATCCCGTTTACACGAAAATCGTGCTCGAAGCCGAACAGCAGCAGCACGCCTTGCTCGAAGTGGAAAAACGGACGCTGGGCGTTCATCACGGCGAAATCGGCGGCCGCCTCCTGGCGCGATGGAAATTCCCCCCGCAATTGATCGCCGCAGTTTGGTTTCATCATCACCCCGCCGCCGCGCAACCGCACCAACGACTCGCCGCTTACGTGCATGTGGGCAATCTTCTCTCCTATTTCATGAATCATGGCTATGGCCAAACGCCCCTCTCGCTGCACCATCGAGACGATGCCATGCACATTCTCGGCGTTATCGACGAGGAAATTCCGAAATACATCAGCCGGATTTTCCAACAACTGGAAAAAATCGAAGCGCTTCTGAACAAGAGCGGCGGCAGCCGGCCAGCGGCCGTTCCAGTGCATTGCTAATCCGCCTGCGGCGCCGCGGCTCAATCGGCCCACTTTCGCTCGGCACGGTTCGGGAGGCCGCAAACCGAAAGACTGAAAGAGAAGCTTGCACTTTGCTCAAAGTCCGAAAATCTTATGCCAATGCGCAAACCCACTGCTGTTTCATTCCCCGCGCGATTGTTCCTCCTGGCGTGGGCCATCGCGTTCACCGCATGGAACTCCTTCGCCCAGACCGCCACCCCCAAAATCGAGTTCACCTTTGTCCCGGCTTACGCGTCCTTTGCCAACCTGAGCGGCCGCGTCATCAACGCCAGCCGCGCCGATTCCGCCGTCGTCGTCTTCATCTATGTAAACGGGTCGTGGTACTCGAAACCGACCTGCTCCGCGCAAGTCACTCAAATCAACAGCGACGGAACCTGGACAACCGACATCACCACCGGCGGCGCGGACAATCTCGCCACACGCATCACCGCGCTGCTCGTCCCTCTCAATTACAACGAGCCGTGTGTCAATGGCGCCGGCGCCATCCCCTTCACCGTCCTCTCCAAAGCCAAAGCAACCGTCACCACCCGGCGTTTCGATCCCAATGCGCCGCACCTGACCTTTTCCGGCTACGAATGGATCGTCAAAAACAGCACCGCCCCGGTCGGCCCTGGCCCAAACCTTTTTTCCTCGAACACCAATAACGTGTGGCTCGATGAATCCGGCCGCCTCCATCTCAAAATCACCAATCGCGATGGCAAATGGCAATGCGCCGAAGTCATTTCCGTCCGTTCCTTCGGCTACGGTTTCTACCGGTTTTATCTCGACACCGTTGTTGATCAATTGGACCGCAACGTGGTTTGGGGCCTTTTCACCTACAGCGACGATCCGCAATTTGCGCATCGCGAAATTGATTTCGAGTTTTCCCGCTGGGGCAACGCCACCGATTCCAACAACGCGCAATACGTCGTCCAGCCCTGGGATCTGCCGAATCACCGGCTGCGCTATCGCGTGTCGCCATTGCTGGCGCAGACTACCTATCAATTCAAATGGGAACCCAACCTGGTCACGTTTCGCAGTTTCAGAAAGCATTCCCTGGCCTCGACAGATACGATCGGCTTTTGGACTTTTTCCGGCACAGGAGTTCCGCCTCCGGGAGATGAGAACGTGCACATCAATCTTTGGCTCGATGCGGCGCGTCCGCCTTCAAATGCCCGGGAAGTAGAAGTGATCGTGAATCGGTTCGAGTACCTGCCCCTCTCCGCGCCTCAAGCAGCGCGCATAGTCGAATCCCGTTTCCTGGCCGAAGCCGGTCCGTTTCGAGTCACAATCAATGCCGAACTCGATCGCCGCTATGAATTGCAGAGCTCCTCCGATTTCCAGAACTGGAGTGGCGTGGACACGGAACTGGCCACCCAAGCCAGCGTGATTCTCGAAGACGCCAACGTGCCCGCCACCCGCCGTTTTTATCGGGTGGTGACGCTCCCTTGAGCCCTCAACTGGCACCGGCTTTCAGGAAATAATTCTTTTGTCTTTCGCTGATCGGTTTTCCGAGCCGTTCGAGCACCTGCAGCATGTCTTCCCAGACTTCGCGCTTGGTCGTGAGCGCCTGATTTCGCAGCAGATAGGAGGGGTGATAAGTCGGCATGACCGGAATGCCTCGAAAGGAATGCCATTGGCCGCGGATTTTTGTGATGTAAACCGGTTTGCCAAATAATCCTTCCATGGCCGTTGAACCGAGTGCCACCATCACTTTGGGCTGAATCAAATCGATTTGCGCCAAAAGATAAGGCAAACAGGTTTTCATCTCTTCCGGGGTTGGCTTGCGATTCCCAAATGCCTGGCCCGGCGTATCGGGACGGCACTTCAACACGTTGGCGATGTAAACCGTGTCGCGACTAAACCCCATCGTCTGAATGATGCGCGTCAATAACTGCCCCGCCTTGCCCACGAACGGCTCGCCCTGTTCATCTTCATCGGCACCGGGCGCTTCCCCAACAAACATAAGCTCGGCATGGATGTCGCCCACTCCAAATACGACATTTTTTCGCGAACGGGCCAAGTGCGGACATTTCTGGCAAACGAGGGCGCGCTCGCGCAATTCGGCCATCGCGGCCGCTTTGGCCTGCGGATCGAGCAATGGTGTTTGCGGCAAGGCCAGGTCCGGTGGAGCCGGGGAAGCCGGCGCTGCCTGGACCGGAGCGTTTGCCGCGGTGGATACCGGGATTGCTTGAGGAGGCGGCACAGCGGGAGAAGCCTCGCCGGGCCGCGGCGCCGCCGCGGCTCTTGAATCGAGA
>JBFMDG010000815.1:0-3250 GCA_040754135.1 Verrucomicrobiota bacterium | reverse complement strand
ATCCCGCAGGTCCACAAACTTGAAAACCTCGCAGGCGAGAAAGACGGGGGCATCGGGATTCTTATAGCCATGATAGCGGCTGCCTTCACCCACGGCGGTGATCAATTCGCGGAGCATTTGTTCGAGCTTATCGCGCGACGCTTCGTTGGAAAAATTCAGGACGAGCAAACGGGGATGCATCCGGCGGATCCGATCGTGATTTTCTACCAGCCAGCGATCGCTGTTGGCGCGGCTGACTTGATTGGGCCAATGGCTAAGATCGGTGCTGAACGGTTTTGGATCGATCGTTTGGGCGCCCGTCATCTCCCGGCTACAAAGCACGGCCATGAGCATCAGGCAAAGAGAGGAACGCAGGATCATATGGAAACGCTACTGCCAAACGAATTCTCCCGTCGTTGCGCTCCAGTCCTGGCCGAAAAAGCCGGCGGCACGAATGCCGGCCGAGCCGTTCTCGAGCATGTCGGGGCCAATCACAACGCAATCAGGATAACCGACGCCCGAAATGAAGTAGGGGAGGCGATCGGTCAGTTTCAAACCAGCGATGCCTGAACCCGACACAGCGCCGATGAGTGCGGTCGGAGAATAAGGCGCCGGGCGAACGAAAAGACAGGCGAGATCGGCTCCTTTCCATTCATGTTCTCCAATGCGCACGAGGCCGCGCCGAACATCGACAGGTCCGCTGCCGAGGAATTTTTCCCAGACCGCGTTGCTTTCGGAATGCCCATACAAAATAATGTTGCGCGCGCTGGAGTCGCGATCCTGCTTGAGAAATTTCTCCAAATCCACATCGGCCACCATCTCCACCGAGCCGTTGCCGCGATACCAAAACGTTTCCGCATCGTAACGAGCCTTTGCCAGAGCCCATTCGTTTTCTTCAGCCGTGCCTCGTGTGCCAAAAACAAAGAGCATTCGATTCTGAAATGCCTGCTTGAATGGACCGTGACGCGCGGGGCCTTTCAAGGCGGGAGAAGGCACGCGTTCGGGGAACCAGGCTGCGCCGCGCCGGCTGAACCAGATTTGCGTCGGCATGCCGTTGGCGCCTTTGCTGGAAACGGCGGCTGGCCAGGCCAGAGCGCCAAGTTTCTGGCCGTCGATCTCGTAATTCACCGGTTCACCGGGCGACAAATGGTCCAAGGTCAATGCCAAACGATGGACATTCTCGGTGCGCGCGGTGAAACGGCGCCGTCCCGGATCGCATTGCGCATCGACCGAGCTGGGTTTGAGCTGCGCGATTTGCGCTTCGATGGCAATCCAATGCGAGCGTGCTGAAACGCCCGGATTGACGGTGGTGAAATGGATGCGCCGCACGTCTTCGATTCGTGGAATCGAACGCCGCGAAAATAAATCGTACATGGCCGGCCAATCCATGCATTCGGCGCCGGGTTCATCGGACGATTCCCACCAATGCCCCGCGCCCGGCTGCTCGAAGTAATCGAAATCGCGATGAAATTTTGCGAGCGTCTCTTTCATCGTGCGGGCTTGCGTCACCGGCACATTGTCATCGGCATCGCCATGCAACACATAAATGCCGTGATGCAGGTAATTCGAAGCGAGGGCCAGCGTATCGCTCATCGCAGCCGCGCGGCGCAGCAACAGATCCATCGGCGAATCGACAACGTTCGTGCCTCCTTGACGCCGGCCGCCGTAGGTATTGAAGCTGATCCAGCCGGCGCTCGGTCCGAGCGCGGCGAATCGGTCCGGAAAAGTCGCGCCCAAATTCCAAGTGCCATGTCCGCCCATGGAGTGGCCGGTGAGATAAACCCGGCGCGGATCGGTTTGAAATCGCTGCTTGGCTAAATCGAGGACTTCCAAGGCATCGAGCTGCCCCCATTCCTCCCAATCAAATCCGTAAGGCCGCCGGTTGGTCGGGCAAATAATATGTCCCCAACGCTTGTGCGAGTAAGCGGCGGCTTGACTGGTCGCCTCGACCGAAGCGCCATGCAGGGAAAGAAACAACGCCAGCGGTTCCTCCGTTTCCAGCGGGGGATGGGCGGGATTGACCGCGTAATACTGCACGCTGCCATCGATGCCGCTGACAAAGGTTCTTTTGTGCACGTCCGCCGGTTTGCGAATATTCCATTTCACTTTGAACTCATCGATCGGCTGCCGAAGTTTGCGATCCTTTTGGTGCAAGGACAAAGTCAGCGCGTATTCTCCCGGCTGTTTCAGCATGGGAGGCAAAAGTTGGAAAGGGACTTTGCGCAGGCCCAACGGCGGAATGTTCACCAGCCAGGACTCGGACTTTTTGGCGCCGGGACCGCTGGCTTGAACGTGCACGGTGCGGGCGAAATTAGTTGTGGCGTTGAGCACGATCACCGCGCCAAAGAGCGGTTCGCGCTCGCCCGCGATCAAATCGGGAAAAGTCGTGTCCGCGGTGTGGAAAAAGAGCGGGCCTTTGGGTTTGACGAGGCGGGCTTGAAGACGGCCGCGGGAACATTGAAAGAGGAGTTCGTTCGAACCGGCTTTGAGAAGGACAGGCAAATGAACGTAACCATATTGATAGGGATCGCCGGTGCGCAGCGTGCCGTTCACATAAACCAGATTGTGGCCGGACGCCTGCAAGATCCAAACTGCGTCGTCAGGGACTTCGACGATGGCGCTGGCATAGCCCGCGCCGCGCAAAGCGGCATGCTCGATGGCGCCATCCGGTTTTGCCGAAACGCTCTCCCACACACGGGTCGAGCCATCCGAGAGCGGCATTGATTCCTCCCGTTGCGGAGGTTTCCATTCGTTTTTCACAATCCGCAACTCGATCGAATCGCGGTGCACAGGAGATCGTCCCACGCGCCCAACACCGCCCAAAACCAACGCTTCGCGAATGAGGATCGTGCCATCGGCGGCATCTGCGGCATCGGCTGCTTCAACCGGCAACGCCATCAGCGCAGCCAAAACACCAACGGAAATTGAAACGCAACGAGAGAACCCAAATTGAACGAAGTTCCTGAGGGTGCCTGTGAAACAATGCATCGGCGGATGATCACCAAAGGGCTGGCCGCGAGTCACCTTTATTTTTGCGAGGAAATGTTGCGATCATAGCTTTTTCCTGGGCGCTCCGGAGCGCGGCTTTGCAAGCCGCAGCAACTCGCCGAAAGCCAGGCGCACCGGCGTGATTCGCAAGCGTGCTGTGCAGCCGAAGCGCTGCGAGTCGCAGACTCGCGCTCCGGAGCGCGGCTTTGCAAGCCGCAGCAACTCGCCGAAAGCCAGGCGCTCCGGCGTTATTCCAAAGCGTGTTGTGCAGCCGAGCTGCTGC
>JBFMDG010000814.1:0-3256 GCA_040754135.1 Verrucomicrobiota bacterium | reverse complement strand
CTGGTTTATTCCGATGAAGCCGGCCAGAACAGCCTCGCCGGCCAGGTGGGTTTGGAACTTTATCCTTTGAATGCCGGCAATCCCGCAGCGGCCGCCGGATTCGAACGACGCCAGGACAGTCGCGCCCTGCGCAACAAAACCAAGAGTTTCGGTTTGATCGAAATTCGCGCCAGCCAGCTGCGCCCCAATACAACCTACTTTTACAAAATCAAAATGGTCGATGCCCGCGGTCAGGAATCTTTTTGGCCTGCTTCCGGCGCGCTCCCGTCCGTTACGACCGCGACCGAGAATTCATTTGTCCTCGATTCGAGGCAGTTGATTCTTTCCATTCCGGGCAATGATGTTGCCGGACGCATCGTTACTCTTTCAGCCGAAGGCGCTGCGCATCCGCTCTCCGCCGTCGTCGGCGATGGGGCCAGCCCAAATGAAGTGTTTTTCAATCTCAGCGATCTCTTTGCCCTGGTCGGTGGAAAAAACTTTGTGCCGATCGGCCCGCAGGAATTTGCCATTGAAGTGCAAGGGCCTCCGATTTCAGGAGGATCGGCGCGATACTCGTTGAATTTCACCACCGAATTTCATGTGGGCGGAGTGGAACGGCAGTCGATTGGGCGCGAATTTCTCTCACTCACAGTCGGATCCGGTTTTGTGGAGAACAACCAAGAGGGCAGCGTCAGCATTCACGTCGAGAACAATCCGGGCGTGGCGCAATTGTCGTTCGTGCTCGATCTGCCGCCCGATCGGCTGAGCAACTTTTCCGTCGAAGCAGTCGCGCCCGAGTTGAACGCGCCGGCTGTCACTTCGATCAGTTCCCGCGAATATCGGGTTGATTTGAACATTCGCGCCGGGCAAACGCTCTCCGGCAACCGGGAAGTGGCCCGATTGAAATTCGCCGCGCAAAACCAGCCGTCTGCGTTCGTTCCGCTCAAAGTGATGAGCATCGACGCGCGCAAAGCGGACAACATCGTTGTCGGCAATCTGTTTGGCGAATCGGGCCGGGTCGTGATTATTGGTGCGCAGCCGTTGCTGGAAGCACGCTTTACGGAGGACAAACGGCGCTTCCTGACGCTCTACGGAAGGCCGCTGGCCGGATATCAAGTGCAGGTTTCAAGCGACCTGTCCGGCAATGGCCATTGGCGGAATTTTGTGCGGATTCCCATGACCGATTATGCGCACGACATTTTCGGTCTGTCCGATAATCCGCACGATTTTTATCGCGCGTTTGAATTTGGCGACCAGCCGGTGATCGATCTGGTGCGCAACGCGAATGGGTCCGGCAAACTGACGGTTTTTGGCAAAGCGGGCGCGAACTATCGCATCGAGACCACGCGCAGCCTCACCCCGCCCGTCCGCTGGGATCCGATGCTCGATTTCACCCTCAGCGGCTCCTACAAGTTCATCGATGACGTGAACCTCAACGAAGCCATTCTGTTTTACCGCATCGTCAAGCCATAACCCGAAGCGAAGCGGCAAACGAATTTCTGGCAAAGCGCCGGTGTGCAGCCGGCGCTTCGTTTTTTCGAGGCCGGCGCTTGGACTGACCGGGTGGGACTTCACGCCGGAAAGGAGCAGGCGGTTATCTTCGTTCTGTGCGGGATTCTCCTTTCGTCCCATTTACGGTCTGGCTTTTTCCCGATATTCATTGGCTCGATGCTCGATTTGGATCGCATTGGCATCCGCCGTTCCGATGCGGCCAACTGTAATAAAATCGACGGTCGCGCGTCAGCACTGACAAATGAACGAAACTATTTCAAATCCGTTGCAAAACCAAATCCATGGCAACGCACTTGAGTCTTCGCCTTTTTGGAGTGACGCGGCCATTTGGAAGAAAGCTTCCCGGAACACGTTCAATTGCCTGGTCGGATGCAGCATTGGCGATTTCGGTGTGCTCATCTACATGCAGGCGTTTCATCCTCACGCCCCCATGCTGTTCACCATGAGCCTGGCGATGGCTGCGGGATTGGTGACATCGATCCTGTTTGAAAGCGCGATGCTGCGAATCAAAGAAGGATTCGCCTGGAAGGCCGCGTTCAAAATGGCGTTCTCGATGAGCTTCCTGTCGATGCTCGGAATGGAATTGGCCGCCAACGCGACCGATTACTTTTTGACTCGAGGCAAAGTGGGGGTGGACGAACCATTCTTCTGGATGGCGCTGGGCATCTCGCTGCTGGCGGGCTTTCTTGCACCACTCCCTTACAATTATTGGAAATTCAAAACGCACGGGCGGTCGTGCCATTGATCAACTCGTGCTCATGGCTAACGGAAAAATCATTGATATGGAAACCATGCTTGTGGAAACCAACGCGGCAAATGAGGAACTCGCCGCGAAATTGATGCAGCATCACGAGGCCTTTTTGGTTTTCGCCCAAAAACGCCTCGCCGATCCGCACCTGGCGGTCGATGCCGTCCAGGAGAGCTTGTTTAAAGCATTGCGCAGCGCCGGCCAAATCCAGGATCGCGAAAGAGTCGTGGCGTGGTTTTATCGCATTTTGCGCCGGACCATTCTTGATCTCTATCGCCATCGCACTGTGCAGCGTCGCGTTCTCGAACCGATGCCGGAGGATTTTGAGGCGGTGGCGGATGTCGAAGACAAGGCCGATATCTGCGAGTGCCTGCGGACTTTGCTCGGCACGTTGAAACCGGAATACGCGTTTCTGATTGAAGAAGTCGATTTGAATGAGCGCTCCATCGAGGAAGTCGCCCGCGCCCTCGCTATCGAACCGAACAACGCGCGCGTGCGGCTCCATCGGGCGCGCCGGCAAATGCACGAGCGGCTTTTGCAAAGCTGCCAGCTCTGCGCGGAACATGGCTGCTTCGATTGTTCGTGCCAAAGAACAGGGGAAAAAGTGGGGCGCACTTTTTGATCGAAGAGGCGTGGGTATCCTCGAGCGGCGGTGAACGGCATCAGGATTGAGTGGAGCATTCGCCGCCGCAGCAAAAGGGCTTGAGATTTCAAACCGAATCAAAGGCCGGCTATGGGCGCGCTTTGCCAGGCAGCTTGGAATCCAATTCAATCAGCTTGAATCGCACGCTCACGATGTAAGGCTGTTCCCCTTTTTGCCAGTGCCCGTAGGTGGTGGTGACAAATGTTCCATCCGGGAGCACTTCCACGCCCGGATACGCACAATCCCAGGCGTGCTTATTGTCCATCAACCGGACACGGTACTGGCCGTCGCGTCCCTCGACGATATCTTCGTACCGTGGCCCCCCCCCCCCCCCCAAACCCGGGGGGGGGGTTGACCCGGGGGGGGGGCGGCAC
>JBFMDG010000813.1:0-3258 GCA_040754135.1 Verrucomicrobiota bacterium | reverse complement strand
TTTGGCCAGGAAGATGGCGAAGAACACGACACCTTCCGCCAACGCGGCGAAGATGATCGCCATGTTTCGGATTTCGCCGGCGGCGCCCGGATTGCGTCCGGTGGCTTCGGCGGCTTTCATTCCGATGATGCCTACACCGATGGCCGAGCCAACCGCGGCCAGGCCGATGTGCAGGTTTCCCGTCAGTGCTGCCAACATGGGCATGAGCATAGTTTTACCTTTCTGTCGTTATTAATCAGCCGCTCCCGCAGTTTGCCCACGGTCCAGCGGCTGAAATTCAATTCCAAATTGTCTAGTGATGCGCGTGCGCCCCTGCGCTGTGACCCGCCCCGTGAGCGTGACCGTGCTCTCCATGCGAACCAATCATCAACGCGGTGAACACTGCTGTCAGCAAAGTGAACACGAGCGCCTGAACCAATCCCACAAGCAGTTCCAGAAAATAGAACGGCAACGGCAACAACCAACCCAGCCACGGCACCAGCGTCATCATCGATTCCAAAATATTCTCACCCGCGAAAATGTTGCCGTAGAGACGAAAGCTCAAGGAGACCGGACGGAACATGATCGAGATGACTTCGATCACGCCCACGAAGAAGAAGATGGCCACCATGAAAACCTTCATGGCCCCGGTGCCGCCGCCTTCTCCCACAAAAATGTGCTTGAGTGAACCGCCCACGCCGAGCGCCTGAACCGACCAGACGATCCAGAGGAAAAAGAACACCAGCGCCATCGCGATCGTCATGTTCAAATCAGCGTTGCCCCCGCGCAAAATGGGAGCCCAGCCATGCTCCCCTTTGTAGAAAATTGTGCCCACGCCCGGCAGCAGGCCAAACCAGTTCGTAAAGAGAATGAAAATGAAAAGCGTGGCAAAAAACCAAAAGGACTTCTTGACCAAAAAGGAACCGAGAATTCCGGAGAGAAAATCATAAAGCCCTTCCACCATCCACTCGACGAAGTTTTGCAGCCCGGACGGAATCAACTGCGATTTGCGCGTCGCAATCTGCGCGAAAATAATAAGCGCAATGGCCACGATCCAGGTGACGACCATCGAGTTGGTGAAGACGAGCGGGCCGAGGTGAAAGCGCGGGGCGTCGGGCGGCAATCCGTGGTGGCCTTCGGCATGCGCCGGTTCACCGGTGCCGGTAATGCCCGGCGCCACGGCGGGAGTTTCCGAAGGTGCGGCCGCATGCGCGAATTGCATCGCGCCAACAAAAAACAAGACCGCTGCGACAATCGCTTTGTAAAAGTGCATTGAGCAAAAAAATGCTTCCGGAGGACGAATTTGCCCTCCGCAAAAACCAACCGTTTGGTCGAAAGCGCGGTAAAGTTGCCTCATCGTGAAATTTTTCACAAGGGTTTTTTTTAGGGGTTGGAGCGGCCCCGGCGCCCTTTCGTTCAACCGCCGTTTTGCCCTGCAAACTCCTCTGTTTCCAGCGCCTCGTCAGCGTTGGATTCCCTGCTTGGTGAACATGCCAACCTCCTTGATGTTGGCTGCTTTCGCGGCGTCCATCACCTTCACCATTTGCCCAACGGGCGCTTCGGTATCAGCGCGGATCGCCAGGCTGATGCCGGGATTGGCGGTAGCCGCTTTGTTGAACTCGGCCTGGAGCCGATCGTACGTAACCGGCCTCGGACCAAGATAAAAAAACGGTTCGCTTTTCGCGATGGTGACGATGAGTTGTCCTTCGTTGCCGCCTTGTTTTCCCTGCTTCGATTCCGGCAATGCAAGCTTGATGGCGGGCTGCTGCTTAAAAGTGGTGGTCACCATCAAAAAGATGAGCAGCACGATTAGAATATCGATCAACGAAATGATGATGATCGCAGGCGGCTGCCGTTTCTTGAAGGTGGCAAAGCGCATGATGCAATCTATCGCGCACGCGCGGGTGAAGGAGCGGGACCGGGCGCCGGAGCCGGCACTGGCGTCGAACCCGGCGTGACCGAACTGCCGTTGCTCTCCGGATTGTACTGCTGACGCAAAAACTCATCACAGAGACCTTCCATCTCGACCGAAAGGCGTTCGACTTTCTTATTGAAATAACTCCACGCCACCAGTGAGGGAATGGCAATGAGGAGCCCCGTCAAAGTGGTGTTCAATGCGATGGCGATCCCTTTGGCCAAAACCGCATTGTCGCTCAAGCCGGCTTTGCCCATGTCGCCAAACAACGTGATCAACCCGTGAATCGTTCCCACCAGGCCCAAAAGCGGGGCAATGCCAACCACCACTTCGAGCACCACCAGGCCGCGTTCGAGTTGGAGCACTTCGCGGCGCGCTTTGGTTTCGATCGCTTCCACATTCTCTTCCTTGGACCACGAAAGATGATCCGCGGCCGTGAGCAACAAGCGGCTGAACGACGAGGGATGCCGATCGCAAACCTGCCGGAGCAAAACAAGATTCTGCGCGTTGCGGCAATTGGTCATGACCTCCTCGACGTTGGGAGGGATGACTTTGTTCCAGCGCAATGCCAGGCCGCGCTCGATGATAAAAGCCACGCCAACGATCGACGTCAGCACCAGCAAAATCATGAACGGGCCGCCTTCAACCAGGAAATTCCACATAGCTCAGCTCAAATTGATATCACGGTTAAATCGTTGCTTTTTCAGGGTCAGCATCCTGGTTTGACTCGTTCCCACCCGTCAATTCCCGTAGAGATAGTGAAAGGTGAAAGTAACCTCACGTACATCCCGGCCAATCAACCGGCGCATGTCACTCGGCCAGGCCGCATAAGGCGCCGGATCTTCAATGGCACGCTGACAGATGAACGCCTGCGTTTCACTGACGGTGTTCTCCAGAATCTTCATTTCGGTAATCCGGCCATTGTAGTGCAGGTAAAAATACAAAACAACTTTGCCCGCTTGACGCGGAATGAACTCGCTCGAATCCAGCAGATCATGCCAGCGCTTGCTCACCGCGGCGATGAAGGCCGCATCGTAAGCCCCGAAGGCGGTTTCTTTGACATCGAAGGCCGCTTGCAATTGCACATTCTTAACGCCGCCTTCCTGTTTCATTCTCTCGCCTTGAATCCCGCCGGTTTTCTTCTGCACCTCGGCCAGCGTGCGCGGGCGCGGACGCGGACGCGCGGAGGCGTGGCGCTCTTCCTCTGGCTCGGTCATCAGTTTGGGTGGAGTATCCACTTTGCCGAGCGTGGGTTTCGCAGCAAGCGAATCGCCCTGATCCAATCGCGGCCGCGGCGGCGTTGCCCGGCGCGGGGCTTCGGTCAATTCGGTATTTTTTGTTTCCGGTTCGGGTTCGTTCTCCTG
>JBFMDG010000812.1:0-3273 GCA_040754135.1 Verrucomicrobiota bacterium | reverse complement strand
GGAGTTATCTGGCGAAGGCATTTCAGGTGAGCCACGAACTGCATTTGGCTGCGAAGGAGATTGAATTGGCGCAGCGGCTTGATCCGGGCGATCCCACGGCCTGGCTTTACGCCGCACTCATTCATCAGCAGCAAAATCAAATCAATGAAGCGGTGCGGAACCTCGAACGCTCGCAGGAGTTGAATGACCATCGGCAATTGTATCGATCGAGCTTGCTGCTCGATCAGGACCGCGCGGTGCGGAGCGCGAATCTGGCCGGAGTGTATCAGGATGCCGGGTTTGCTGATTTGAGCGTGCGGGAAGCGGGACGAGCCGTGGCCAGCGATTATGCGAATTACTCCGCGCATCTTTTTCTGGCGGCCAGCTATGATCGTTTGCGCGACCCGCGCCAGATTAATTTGCGCTATGAAACCGCCTGGCTGAGCGAATATCTCGTGGCCAATTTGCTCTCACCGGTCGGCGCCGGCACGCTCTCCCCTTACATTTCACAGCAGGAATATGGGAAATTGTTCGAACGCGATCGCCTCGGCTTCGCTTCCAGCACGGAATATTCGAGCCGGGGCGACTGGTTCCAAACTGCGTCGCAATTCGGATTGTTCGGCAACACCAGCTACGCCGTCGATGCCGTTTACCGGTCGGAAAACGGGCATCGGCCGAACAATGATCTCGAACACCTCACACTTTCATTGCAGGCCAAACAACAGCTTTCCGGCCACGACACCCTTTACTTCCAAACAATCTATTACAACGCCGCAGCCGGTGACGTGTCGCCGTATTACGACGAGCGCGCCGCCAATCATCAATTGCGCACGTCAGAACGTCAGGAGCCGATTGCTTTGGCCGGCTGGCATCATGAGTGGCAGCCAGGAATCCACACCCTCTTTTTGGCGGGTTACCTCGATGACACGCTGCTCGTCAACAACCCGCAGCAACAGACTTTGCTTCTGCAGCAGGATGGGCAAGGACTTGTGACGGCGATTTTGCCCGGCACGATCCAGCAGGCGTACCGCAGCGAACTGGAAATGCTGAGCTTCGAGGGGCAGCAGATTTTCCAAACGGATGATCACGCGTTCATCATGGGCGGCCGCTATCAAAGCGGGAAATTCGACGTGCGGAACGACGGCACGATCGAGGCGAATTCTTTTGTGAACTCGCAGGGATTTGGTGTTCCGCCGGCCTGGTTCCGTTTCCCGGCGCAGCGCATTGAACCGTCGTTCGAGCGTTGGAACGGCTATGCTTATCTGCAATGGCAATGCCTCGAGCCGCTGCGCATCATGGGGGGCATCACCCTGGACCGGCTGACTGTGCCCGAGAATTTCCGATTCGCGCCGCTCAGTTCCGAAGAGCGGACATCGGATTTCGTCTCGCCCAAATTGGGTCTGGTTTGGACTCCCTTCTCGAAGACCGCGGTGCGCGCCGCTTTTTCGAGATCCGTTTCGGGCGCGAGCATCGATCAGAGTTTCCAACTCGAACCGACGCAGGTGGCGGGGTTCAATCAAGCCTGGCGCAGCCTCATCCCGGAAGCGGTGGCGGCAGCAAATGCCGGAGCGGAATTTGAAACGCTCAGTCTTTCCATTGATCAGAACATTTCTTCCGGCACTTATTTCGGGCTGACCTTGGAGCGGCTGAACTCCGACCTCGAACGCGAAATCGGCGTGTTCACTTTTCCTCCGCCACAGACGTTTGCTCCGCCGTGGATTTTTCCGGCACAGACTCGCAGCCAACTGGATTTTGAAGAGCGGTCGCTGGTGTTGACCCTTTATCAGCTTGTTGGGAACGCCTGGTCGATGGGGTTCAGCTATCGTGTGAGCCGCGCGAATTTGCGCGATACGTTTCGAGACATTCCGGCGGACGCTCCTTCGGCTTACGATTTCCGACCGCATCGCGAGGTGGCGGCCACGCTGCATCAGGCGAATCCATTCGTTCGATTTCATCATCCCCGCGGCTGGTTTGCCAAAGCCGATGCCTGGTGGAACGCGCAGGCGAATGAAGGATATGCGCCTGGATTGCCGGGCGATGATTTCTGGCAATTCCATGCGCACATCGGTTACCGATTCGCCCAGCGCCGCGCCGAGGTGAGCCTGGGCCTACTCAACATGACCGGACAGGATTATCAATTGAACCCGCTCAATTTAACCGCCGAATTGCCTCACGAACGCACCCTGTGGTTCAGCCTGCGTCTCAACTTTTGAACTTTTACCGCGTCACGGAATGAGCCACTCTTCCAGGTCGATGGACCTGCAGCTTGCGCTCGAGCGAAGGACTCAGGTCAACGAGTTTCAGCGACGTCACCGGGTGGCTCTGCTCACGCTGGTCTTCACCGACATCGTGGGCTCCACACGATTGAAGCAGGAGCTCGGCGACCGCGCGGCCATTCGTCTCATTCAGCAGCATCATGCGCTCGTGCGTGAACTGGTGGGACGGTTCGAGGAGGGGCAGGAAATCAGCACAGCGGGGGATTCCTTTTTTCTCGTGTTCGCCAAACCTTCCGATGCCGTCGCCTTTGCCCTGCAATTGCATGCGCGCCTCCGCGCCTTAAGCCGCGAGACCGGCACCGAACTCCTGGACCGCGTCGGCATCCATGTGGGCGAGGTGTTTGTCGAACAACACGAAGGTTCGACCAAACCCAAAGATCTCTACGGCATCCAGGTCGATACCTGCACGCGGGTCATGTCGCTGGCCGGCGGCGGGCGCACGCTCATGACCCGGTTCGCGTTCGAAAATTCGCGCCAGGCCCTCAAAGGCCACACTCTGGAAGACGTCGGGCCATTGACCTGGCTCTCGCACGGTTATTATCAGCTTAAAGGAGTCGAGGAACCGCTCGAGATTTGCGAGGTCGGCGAAAAATCCCAAGGGCCATTGCCGCGGCCGGAGGACTCGGAAAAAGTGCGGCGCGTCTCGACATCGCAAGCGCCTTCGCGCGAAGCCGCCGGCCAGTTGCAGACCGATCCGTGGCGCGGCGGCTCTTTGCCTTTTGCTAACCGCGTGCGCGAGCAAATGCGAACCGAATGGCATTCGATCCTGGTGGGCGGCGCGGTGACGGCCGTGCTGGGATTGATTTTTCTTTTGCTGCCGCTGGGCAGGGAATTGACCTATTTGAGCTACGATCTGCCGTTTTTATTCCGCGGTAATCTGCCGCAGAACGAGGTGGTGCTCGTTTATATGGACGATGAGTCCCAGCAAAAGCTGAAGCAACCGGACATGTTCCGTTGGGACAGAAGAGTGCACGCGCGGTTGATCGAGCGGCTCACGCAAGCCGGCGCCAAAGCCATT
>JBFMDG010000811.1:0-3276 GCA_040754135.1 Verrucomicrobiota bacterium | reverse complement strand
AAAATCTGGAGTGTACTTCTGGGTGAGTGGGCGGCCTTTGTACGTTAATGGCAAGCGCTGTTGTGGGAGATATAAGATGCCCTGCAACTCAAATTCGAACTCCAAGCACTCCTGATACACAGGCTCAAGAAATCCGCTCCCCTTTTCCTTGTACACTTCGAAGCACGCGCCCAATATTTTGTAACTTTCCTGTGAATAAATCCATTGATTCATAACGCTCCTTTCCAACGCGCAGTCGGCCACCACAGAACTCCATTGTCAACCGTAAATCCGATTTGTGTTGGCCCACGAAACACACGAACCACACGAAAGAATTTTGAGTCCACAGGGCCACAAGCGCCTGTTCCATTTCGTGTGGTTCGTGTGTTTCGTGGGCAGATCGCGTCTGAAGGCCACTTTCAACTCCGTCCCACGCGCATCTTGTGGAGCGCAAACTCCTCCATCAATTCGGAGCGATCGGCGTTTTGAAAGCGCGGCGGCAAGTACCTTTTATCGGAGCAGGCCAGCACCGCCGCCAATTCCTGCAACGCCAGTAAATGCGGATCAAGTGGATCCACAAACGAATTGACCGCTTCTTCCACGTCCGCCACCTGCACATCGGCATCGCGCCCCGCCAAGACCGCACGCTCCTTGGCTCGGATTAAGATCGATTCCACATCGCTCCCGGTCAGCGGCCGGTCACCCATGCGCTCCCGAATGAAGGTTTTGATCAACTCGCTCAGCTCGATTTTTTTTACGCGCGCAATAACCGTGAAGAGTTCGAGCACGTCATCGGGATTCTGCGCTGGGAACAAAGGAACGCATAACCCGAAACGCCCCTGCCGTTTCATGTCGATCGCCAGCAAATCCGGCCGCGACGTCATGGCAATCCACACCTCACGCCCGCGCAAGGTCGCGTCCCCAATGTGCGCGGCAAACGCCGCAAACACCCGCCCCGACACGCCGCTGTCCCCACCGGCTTCGCGGGTGCCAAACACGGCATCCGCTTCGTCAACGACGACAATCACCGGGCCGAGCGCGCGAATGGTCATGAGAATCCGCGCCTGCTGCCGTTCGGTGTCGCCGACCCATTTCGAGCGGAACTCGCCGATCTCCATCACCGGCAGTCCACATTCACTGGCGAAGCAATCGACCAGAAAGGATTTTCCAACGCCCACCCGGCCAGGCAGCAGAATGCCGCGTTCGAGCACGTCGTGTTTGGCGTTTTTAATGAGCCAGGCCAGTTCGCGCAGTTTCTTTTTGGCGGAGGCATGCGTGGCGACGCGATCGAGCGTCACGCCCGGTTTGGGATCTTTGAACCGGACCAAACCCTGGCAGTATTCCTCGATGAGGCGTTTCTTGCTTGAGGCGACGAGTTCATGCGTGATGCGGCTGTCGTTGCGCACCGCCTCGGCGAGCAAATGTTGAATGCGAAGCAGGTTCAACCCCGAGGTGCGCGCCGCCAAATCTTCGAGGCTGAGGTCACTCCATTCTTTGACCGATCGGTGGGTGGCGAGAGCCTCGACCCAGCCCGATTGCAGAAATCGCAAACGCTCTTCTTGATCCGGCAATTCGATTTTGACCTGCGCCACGTGCGGGCTTTGCAGCAGATCGGGATGCAGTTCGGCCGCAGATTCGGTGATCAGCAAAATCCCCACGTCAAGCTGGCGCATCTCCGCCGACGCCGCCCATTTGAGCAAGGTCACCAGTGCCATTCGTTCCTCCTGCGTCGCGCCGGACTCCTCGGAGGCCGGAACAATTTTTTCCGCAAAATCGACGATCAACGTGACGCCATGGCGCTTGCCTTTTTCGTCGGCGGCGCGCAGGAAAAATCGGCGCAACAGGGGCACGAGCTTGTTGAACTCGCGCGGCGGGCCGGTTTGATGAAAATTGGTGTGCTCGACTTCATCGAAGATTTCGAGCCATTCAAAAAACCGTTTCTGCATGTCGTTCGAACCAAACGTGAGCCCGTCACCGATGTCATAAAAGAGCAGAAAAGCGCGTTCCGGAAAGAGCCGGCGCGCGAGGTAGGTTTTGAGTGAAAGGTAATTGAGCCTGGAACTTTCCTGAACTGGAAAGGCATCGAAAATATTCCCGTGCAAAATGAAGAGAGAATAGGTGCCGGCGTTCCAGCGCCGGGCCAATTCCAATGCCCAACCGCGCAAGGGAAGGCGTTGCAGCGCCGGCGATGCCGCCGCCGGTTCTGTCACCGCAAGCTCATTGGCGGTCGCGGTCTCGATCTGTTTTTTCATGTGAAGAATTCTTTGTCACAGGACTAGCGTTCCAGCGCGCGTTTGCCTGTTTTGGCGGCGGTAGATTCTGACCCCAGCGGCGGAGGAGCGGCCGCTTGAAAACCAACGCGGAGTTCCGTCGCGGGGAGATCTCCCACCAGATCTTTGAATTCATCCAACTCGGCCAGCCATTTGTTCGTCTGGTCCAAATGTTCGACGGTGGCATCAATACGCGCGCTCAGGGACGCGGCGTTCTTGGAAGCGATGGCATCGGCGCGAATGAGTTTGATCTGTTGTTCGAGCCGTTCCTGCTCGGAAACGACCAGCGCGAGATTGGCCTGGGATTGTTCGATGCGATGGAGACGTTTATTGAGCACTTCGAGCCGTTCCAGGCGCGACGTAAGCAGCTTTTCCTTTTGCTCGGCGGCAAGTTTGCGTCCTTCCTTTTTCAACGCCTCGACTTCAGCAGAGATTTCGGCGACCTCCTCCTGCGCTTCCTTGACCAATCCAGGCACATTTTCGCGACGTTCGGATTCCATGAAACGATCGAGAGATTCTTCGATGGTTAGCATGCGCAAGTAAGTCCACATGAGTTCGTCCAATTTGCGCAATCGCGGATCCGTGGCCGGATCGGAGGAAGCCAGCGGATTGTCGGCGCTGGCGTGTTCGATATCGCGGCAGACAGCGGCCAATTGGTGATAACGCTGGCGCCGGCTCGTGGAAAGCGCCGCGAGCAATCCTTCGCGGCGTTTGACGAACGCCTCGATTTCCGCCAGCGCGGCTTTTTGTTTCTCGTTCAGGCGCCGGGTGTCCACCCATTTTTTGAAGAAGGAAAGGTCTGGCAGATAAATCCAACCGAGGACATAAGCGGTTGCTCCGCCAAGCAAAAAAATGGGAGCAGTGGCGCCAGCGATAAAGCCGGCGCCGAGCGTGAATAGTACAAACCACGCGTGATGCGGGCTCTTCAAAAACTCGCGGCGATAATTCACAGGCGGATCTGACATGGCAAATCAACGTTCCAGCCAGGAAATTAAGCCACGGGTGAAAGGCAGATTCAATCGGGATC
>JBFMDG010000810.1:0-3279 GCA_040754135.1 Verrucomicrobiota bacterium | reverse complement strand
TGAAGCCGCTCTCAAAAAGATGCAGGACGGCGGCTCGTTGCTCGATGCCGTCGAGCACGGCATTCGCCTCACAGAAGCTTCGGGAAATTCCTCCGTCGGCCTCGCCGGAATCCCAAACGCCGCCGGCGTCGTCCAACTCGACGCCTGCATCATGCTCGGCCCAGGACACAAGGCCGGGAGCGTCGCGGCCCTCGAGGGCATTCGCCATCCCATCACCGCCGCGCGGCGGGTCATGGAAAAAACGAAACATGTCATGCTCGTCGGCGAAGGCGCGCGGATGTTTGCAATCGAGGAAGGATTGGAATCGATCGAAACTCATTCCGCCGAGCGGCACGAAGCCTGGCGCGCCAAACGAAAGAATTCCGCAAATCCTCCCGCCGAAAGAAAACCAGAAAATCACGATACGATCGCGTTGTTAATGCTCGGGCCGGACGGCAACATCGCGGGCGGATGCTCAACCAGCGGGTGGGGCGGGAAATTGCCGGGACGCGTCGGTGATTCGCCCATCATTGGCAGCGGACTGTATGTCGATAACGAAGTGGGTGCGGCGGGCGCGACCGGTCTGGGCGAAAATGTGATGCGCTATTGCGGCTCGTTTTTAGTGGTCGAATTGATGCGTCAAGGGATGCATCCCGAGGAAGCCTGTGTGGCGGCGATTCGGCGCATCGCGCGGCTCGATCCGCGCGGTATCGATTTGAGCATCAACTTCGTGGCGCTCGATAAGAAAGGGCGTTTTGGAGCGGCTGGGAGCGGCCAGGGGTTTCCATTTTCCGTCACCACCAAGACGAGCAGTCGCGTGCTGCAAGGCGCGGCCGTGGGCAAATCGGAAATTGGCCCCGAAGGCGGCAACCGAAAATAGTTGGTTTCAAGCTCCGCATCCCAAACAACAGTGTGGTACGGAATCCAGGGTTTAGCGGGGCTTGACCGGTCGAGGAGCAATGGGTTCGCAGGGGGTCGCGGTTGCAGGTTCCAGGTTGCGGCGTCACGCGCGCGATCTACATTAAACGGATGAAAAACAAAGGACTGCCCCGCATCTTCGGATTGGCTTTCCTCGCGCTCATGCCCAATGGCTTCGTCCTTCCATCCACGCAAGCCGCTGATTTGACTGCTTTCGAACTCATTAAGGAGGGAAACCGTTACGTCGGCGAGCAGGCCAAGGATAAAGTGGTGCAAATCCGTTCTGAAAAATCGATCGGCAGCCTGACGCCCACCATTTGGTATGTGGTCTATTACGACCCCACCGCCACTCTCAAAGCGGTGGAAGTGAAATTCGGCGCGGGCAAAATGCTCTCCGTCAAACGCCCGCTGCGCCTCATCGAACCCGTCACCGGCGGCGACCGCCCGCTCGATCGCGAGAAGCTTAAAATCGATTCCGATAAAGCCCTCAAGATCGCTCTCAAAGAACCTTTGCTGGAAAACCTCTCCGTCAAAGCCTCCGCGCTCAAATTGGAACGCGGCGAAAATGACGAGCCGGTTTGGAATGTGCGCCTTTGGGCCGCCAAATTGCGCCGGCCCAATGATCTCGCCGATATCGGTGAAATCTTTCTCTCCGCCGACGATGGCAAGGTCATCTCCAACAAACTGAAAATCGATCGCGTCGATTAAACTTCCATAGCCTATTTCGCTCTGGCGCGTCGTCTCACTCCGGCTGGCGTCACAGCGCTGAAGCTTATGAGCGCTTCAACTGACCCAGCCGGAAAATCGTTCGATGTGGCCATTGTCGGCGGCGCCCTGGCCGGAGCGGCTACCGCAACACTTCTTCTGCGCGCCCGCCCGCAACTGCGTGTTGCCATCATTGAAAAATCGGAAAAGTTCGGCCGGCGCGTCGGCGAAGCGACCGTCGAGTTGAGCGCCTTTTTCCTGAGCCGCGTGCTTGGGTTGACGCGGCATCTGAATGAAAGCCATCTCGTCAAACAAGGACTCCGATTTTGGTTCGCGAACGATGCCTCGCGCGCCCTCGATCAGTGCAGTGAAATTGGCGGCCGTTACCTCGCGCGCGTCCCTTCCTATCAGGTGGATCGCGCGGTTTTGGACCAGGAGATTTTGGGTCGAGCCATTAACCTGGGCGCGGTCCTCTTTCGTCCCGCCTCAGTTCAACGGATCGATTTGCACGCAGGCGAAATGCAGCGAGTGCATGTTCGCAGCGACGGACAGGAGCTGACGCTCACCGCGCGATGGGTTGTGGATGCGTCCGGGTTGGCGGCGCTGCTTGCGCGGCAGCAAGGATGGCTCGAACCAAATACGCTGCATCCGACGACAGCGGTTTGGTCGCGCTGGCGCGGCGTCAAAGACATGGACGATTGGGAAATGGTCCGTCGATTTCCCGAGTGGTCGCGCGCCTGTTATGGCATTCGGAACACCGCCACAAATCATTTTATGGGGGACGGCTGGTGGGCCTGGTGCATTCCACTGAAGGGCGGCGACGTGAGTGTGGGGGTGGTGTTCGACCAGCGTTTTGTGCAATGGCCGGAAGGCGGTTCGCTGGGGGAACGGTTGAAAGATTTTCTTTGCCAGCATCCGGTCGGGCGCGAATTGCTGAGCGATGCCACCTGGACCGAAGGCGATGTGCATTGGCGAAAGAACCTTCCCTATTGCTCTAAGGTTTTTGCCGGCGACGGTTTCGTATTGGTGGGGGATGCCGCTGGGTTTTTGGATCCGTTTTACAGTCCGGGCATGGACTGGATTTCGTTTACCACCTTTCGCGCTGCGGAATTGATCCTGGCGCAGCAGGAAGGCCGGGCCATCGAAGGAATGATCGCGCGGCAGAATCATCATTTTCACCGGAGTTACTGGCGTTGGTTCGAGGCGCTTTATCGCGACAAGTATGTGTACATGGGGGATTTCGATCTCATGCGCCTGGCCTTCCTGCTCGATCTTGGTCTGTATTATTTGGGAGTGGCCTGGCCCGCTTATCGATTGGGAACTCCGGCCTTATTGAGTCCTGCATTTGCGACCGACCGGGCCACACCGGCTTTTCTGCTGATGCAAATGTACAATCGGCGATTGGCGCAAATCGCTCGGGCGCGGCGGGAGCGCGGTTGTTTTGGGAGAAGCAATGCCAATCAGCGGTTTCTTTTTGCTGGCTACACCTTTTCATTCTGGAGTTTGAAGCCATTGTTCAAAGCGCTGTTCGGCTGGGCCAGGCTCGAAATGCAGGAGGGATGGAGAACCTGGTTTGGCAACCGGCGTCGGCGCGCCAAAGGGCAGGGGACAAAAGCAAAGAAATCCGCTGTGCCTCATCGTCCGCGCGCTGCCGTTCAGGTCGTGCGCTGATTTTCC
>JBFMDG010000809.1:0-3285 GCA_040754135.1 Verrucomicrobiota bacterium | reverse complement strand
GGTGTAATTCGGCGTATCAATTTTCGCCGAAAACAAAATCGATTGACCGTCCGGACTCCAGCCTTGAGGAATTTGATCGCCGGCATGAAAGGTCAATTGGCGCACAGGCCCGCCCTCGGCCGGCACAACAAAGACATCCCAGTTTCCATTGCGTTTGCTGCCGAAGGCGAGCCATTTGCCATCCGGCGCATACAGCGGAAAGGCATCCATCTCGACGTTCAATGTCAGTGGTGTGGCGCGTCCGCCCTTAACGGGCACCGACCAGATGTCGCCTTGATAAACGAATGCGAGGCGTTTGCCATCCGGACTGAGGGCAGGCATCCGCGCGCCGATCACCGGTTTGGGTTTGGGCAAAATCAATTGCGCACCCAGCGGCGTCACGCCAAGGACAAGCACCACCCACAAAACTTTCAACGCATGCAATCTCATGAATTCAACGCCGGCGCGGACCAACAACGATCATTTTTCGCTCGTGCAACCCGTCACCGGAACCGAGACACTTATCACAGCTTCAAAGCGCGGAGCAAATTTTTTTCCGTTCGGGCGCGGGTGAAAATTGCGGATATGAGGATCTTAACCACGGCGAACACCTCGAATGAGACCTGAAGTCTGGACATTTTGCGATCGCACCTTTGGCCCAATGTCCAAAACTTCGTCCCAAAGTTTTTCGGTCGATAACTTTTTCGACAGAGGTTTCGACAAAGATTTTCGACAAAGATCTTCGACAAAGGGGATGACATACCTCAAGCGGGTCGGGCGGCTGCTGCGGGATGGCCTCGCATCGAACTGGAGGACGCGTTCATGGCCATTTCCAAATCTGGCAAACACCTCGAATGAAATGCGACTCAACGGGCGGCTCGTAATTCGGAGGGCACCTCGACTTGCGTTCGGATGACGGCGCTTCGCTCGACGCCATTATCAATCCGCAACGCGTAATGCCAGGTGCCGCTTCCCGGCGGCACATCGCGCACTTCGAATCGGCGCGTCGCCGTCACACGCGTGGCATCGACCGGATCGAACTTCGGATGGGAACCGCGATGCACTTCGAATTGCAATCCAATCAACTCGGCGCTTTGCGGCCAGGACAACAGAACTTCTCCCCGAGGCAGCGCTTCGGCGCGCAACACGGGCAAAACGCGAGGCAGTTCCACAGGCAATGGCACCCGCAACTCGCCTTCGACAATCTTCGCTCCGGGCATATCAATTCGCGGGGAGCGCAGCGCGCTGTCTCGCGCTTGAATGATGATATCAAGCATGCGCTGGTAATCGGGATCACGCGTCGAACGAAAGCTGTGGACCGGAACACCCGACGAATCCGCCGGGTGCAACGCCTGGCGTGGAAACGCTTCGATCGGCTTCACCGCGTGCGCATAGCCATCCACGAGCAGCCGGATGCGGGAAGCGTGATTGGCCGCGCGTTCCCGGCACCGGCCCAGCCCGAACCCTTCACTCCCCGCGGCTAGCGGCGCGCGCAAAACCCGGCTCCACTCCGGATGCTGCAGGTTAAACCAGTCGCTTTCGAACGCGATTGTTTCTCCATCGTGACTGTGGCAACGAGCGCAACCCGCCCGCCGCATTTCATTCACCAAAGCGTCCTTGGCTGTGACCCATGGCTTGACCGCGCAACCGTGCTCGGTCGAATCCCATGTGCCGTGATACAGTCCATTGCTGTCCATCCACGCCATCAACAAATCGCGCTCACGCCGGGTCAGCTCGGGAATGCGGCCGCCGTGACCCGTGACAAGCAAATCCGCCAGTGGCGCCGCGCCTGAACCGTGGGTGCGCGGCGCAAAAATTTGCGATGACCAATGCGCGGTGCCGTTCATGCAATCGATGCCCGCAATCCACGAGGCCATCAACTGGCTCTCGCGGCGGCTGACCAGATTCTCGTAGCTGATGTTGAAGTATTCCGTCCAACCGCCCGAGAGATCGATTCCCGCCGCAATGTCCTCTTCGCCGCCATGGCACCGCACGCAATGTTTGTCGAGCACCGGCTGAATCCGGCTCGGGTAATCGATAAGGCCGCTGCCCCATGATTCGGGCTGAAGCCGCTGCGGCGCCCCGGCGAGCGCGAGGCGGCTGCTCTCGTCATGTCGCGGCGCATCGTCCTTGTGTTCGTGGCAACCGATGCAGGAGCGGGTTGTGCCTGGCGCGGCTTGAACGAAGGTGCGCATACTTTGAATCAACCTTCCTTCGACATCCAGCGCCTGGAGATAGAGCGCTCTTCCGGAAGGCGCTTCGAAATAAACCGATCCATCCGCACGCACGGGAACCATGCCCAAATAATTCTTCACACTGAACGCCAATGCAGCGCTGACCAGAAATGTCTGGTTGAACGGACTGCCGCCCATGTTCGACCCACTCACACGCGATGTCTCCTCGATGACGCGCAGCCACTTCACCTCGCCGCGTTTTATTCCTTCGAGGCCTTTGTAAACATCCTGGACCAGAAACCGGCCAGTCCGCGCTTTGCGATCGATTTGATCCGTGATCACCGGCGGCGTTGTGCGCGGCTTGACGAGCATGGGCGAGTGCAGGCAGATGGCCGGATCGGAGAGCAGCACGCCGTGCTCTTGGGCAACATTCATCCACGCGATGACATTGCGCTGGCCGCCATTGGGCCGCCCGCTGAAGAGAACCGCATGTTCCGACAATGGCCAGGGCTCGCATGAATCCCCCAGATCATGAGTGGGGTTTTTCGGATGTTCGAGATTGCGAATTGCCGCCGGATTATTTTTGCCGAGACGTGGGTCGATAAACGCGATGGAACCTCGAGGAGGCCCGTTGTGCTTGGCAAGCGTGGCCACGATCAATGGTGAGCCCGGCACAGGCCGCGCATCGAGCAGCGCTTCCGGAAATACCATGTTGTTGGCGAAGAGCGATGTCTCTTGCGTTCCGTCCGGATTGATCGTCCAGAGCGACTGAATGGTCAGTGCATTTTTGTCCACATACTCCCAACGCCCGTAAAGAATTCGGCCATCGGGCAGGACAGCCGGATCGAACTCGTTCACGTAATTCACCGAAATGGCGCGCGCATCTGAACCATCGGAGTTCATGACATGCAAAATGGCGACGCCAGTGTTGTTGCACGGAACCAGTCCGCTTTGCCTGGTCGAAAGAAAGACGATTCGGCCATCGGGCAAATAGGCGGGCGCGAGGTCGTGCTGCCCGGCGTGCGTTCCCTTGTAGGACGCGCAACTCGGCTCCGGATCGGTCAGCCGTCGCAGCCCGGCGCCGTCGATGCCAATTTCATAAATACTCGTGTTGCCCGTCGGTTTGCCTTTG
>JBFMDG010000808.1:0-3291 GCA_040754135.1 Verrucomicrobiota bacterium | reverse complement strand
TGGTAACCGCGCCAGGGCTGGCTTACGTGATCCTCATAGGGCAGGGAGCGACAGTTTTTGATGCCGCCACAGGGTAATTGCACGTTCGATCTTTTCGAAGATTTTGGAACTTGTTAAAACGGGTTCGTGAATCTTGGGATTCTCGGCGGCTTTTTAGTGGGAAATGCTTCCGCAATCCGGCAAGCGGCAACGGATCGGGCCGCGCTTTGGACGGGTATCATGCTGGTTCTGATGACTGGCATAGCCCGGAATTATGACCAGAGCTATTTGCTTGCTTCTCCCCTGGGATTGATTGGTCCGCTTGTGTTCTCGTTTTTTTCCGGTTCGTTTTTGCACGCGGTTCTCATTGGCGGCATCGCCAGGCGACATTTCCCGGAAGAAGGCCAAAAAGAATCGCGATGGGTCACGTTCATGACTTTGTTTTGGATGACAGCGCCGATTGCCTGGCTGTATGCGATTCCTGTCGAACGCTTTTTCGACTCCTACCGCGCTGCCCAAGCCAATATCGCGCTGCTCGGAATCGTCTCAGTTTGGCGCGTGCTTTTGATGAGTCGAATCATGGCCGTGTTGTTTGAGATATCTTTTGTTCGAGCTTTGGGATGGGTTTTGATTGCGGCATCGGCGGAAGTGATCGTCGTGTTGTTCTTTGGCGCATTTTTCAGTGGAACATTTAGTCAACGACTTCTGGCCAGCATGGCAGGGATGCGAAACTCTCCGGAGGAATCACTTCTGATTTCCATTCTGAGCGCGGCATGGGGATGGTCATGGGCCGTGCTCGTTGGTTCGATTATTTTGCTGGTAATGCGTCCTCTGCGGCAGGAAATCCCACCTCTGCCAATATTATCGAGCGGCAAAGCGCCATGGTTTTCGCTGATGGCCTTTTGCTTCGTTTGGGCGCTCGTCGCAATTGAACCGCAGAGAGAACAGCATCGATTCGCCAAGCACGCGGCCCTTGTCGGCAAAGGCGAGTACGTGGGGGCTTTGGCCTATTTGGAGAAACATGAAAGGAGGGATTTTCCTCCCGGCAGACGTCTCGAACCCAATCCTTATGAGTATCGTGTTTGGCGCGACTTGCCTCCGACCATTGCCCTGTTGACGTCAGAAACAGCGCCGTGGATCCGCCGGGTGTACCTGGATCATCTCACCGCGACGTTGTCACATCACTATCCGCAATACGAATCATTGACGAATGTCGCCGCCATGTGGGGGGCGATCGAGCGGCTGCCCGAAGGCCGGAATTGGCTTTCCACAAATCAGGCCGCGGTAGCGAGACAGGGACTGGAAATTCGCCATGACAGATCGGAATCAGAATTCGCGTTGCAAACGAACATTCTGAGTATCCTCAAGCGAATGGGAATGGCTGAAACGAATCTGACGCAACTCAAAGAGTAATTGATGATTTAACTGACTTGCGCCTGTCGAATGCGGCAGATCGTAAATCTCTCCTCTGCTTTGGGATTTGGGAACAAACGCGGGCGGAAGCTTTCGCCTCCGCCCGCTTGGTTGCCTCCTGGCGTCTTTGAACAAGTCATTTTCGCATCGGCCGGACGCGGGATTTCTCTGGACGCCGCCGCACGCGCCGCTGATGGGTGGCATTTGACGGGCGTTTGACAGGCGTTGGAGTTTTCGCGAAGACGGCGCGGAGTAATTTGTCCATTGACTCGTTGTCAACCAGGCCGAATTGCCGCAGCACGGGCACGCCAATGAGCCGTCCGGCCATTTCTTCGACTGGAAGAAACTCATTGATGATTTGCAGCACCCGCGCGTAATCGCCCTCCTCAGGATCGATTTCGGAATACGAATCCCGATAGGCCGGTTCGGTTTCACCGGTTCCATGCTCCGCCACCTCGTCATTCTCGCTCAATGTGGTGCGGCGGAAATAGAGCCATGCTCCCTCTCGAATCGACCGGCCGTCGCTCATCAGCCAGAGCAGCACCGAGCCGCCCTGGAGACTGGAATGCGCCTTCGTCACCAGGCGCGTTTTCGATGAACGGGCCTGCAATGCGGCGCGGAATCGCAATGCGACGTCAGCCGGAATTTCGCCCGCGCCAACGATGTCGATTTGGAGCACACTCGGTTTCTTGGCGAGCACGCGCTCAAGCTCGGCAATGCGCTGGACGTAATTTCCCCAAGACCTAACCTCCACTTGAAATCGGCGGCGGCCTTGCCTTGATCCTTTTCTCATAATTTTTTTCTGCAATTGGTTTCATGTTTTTGTTGGTTTGAATTTCGATGGGAAAGTGCGGGCGGAAACTTTCGTCTCCGCCCGCCGTGGTTAAGTCGCTTCGCCCTCCTCCGTGTTTGGCGTGGCTGGATTTCGCGTCCCATTTTTCAGTGGAATAAACCCGGGCACTCCGAGCACCAGCGTGTTACCGGCGTTCTGCGCCGCCGCAAGCGACTGCAGCAAGCGCAGGTTCATCAGCGCCGGATTGCCATCGAGGACACGAGCTGCATTGGCCAGATTGCGCAGAGCTGCGCTTTCACTCCGGGCCCGTTCCAGTGCAGCCTGACCCTCCTGCTTTGCCTTCAGCACCTCAGCGAAAGCGCGTTTCAGATCGGCCGCGAACATCACGTCCTTCACTTCGACGGCCAGAACCTTGATGCCGATTTTTTCGACTTCTGGCTGGACGCGAGCCAGGAGTTGCGCGCCGATTTCGAGTCGCTGATGGAGCAGCGCTTCGATGCCCACGATGCTCACGGCGCCACGCAGCGCGAGCTGGGCGGTGTTGTAGAGGTCGCCCTGCCAATTCTGCGTTTCGTGAGCCGCCTTCACGGCATCGGTGATCTGATAGGTGAGGAGCAAGCTCAGCTTCACGCCGACGTTGTCAGCGGTGAGCACGTCCTGTCCGGGCACCAGCACCGATGCCTTGCGCATGTCCTGCGCATCCAGCGTGTAATGGCGGCCCCACCGGATGTGCCGGCCGGCCCGGAGGATTTCCACAAATTTGCCCTTGTGGTAAAGCAGGCCGGCGTAACCTTCCGGGACGAGAAACGCACGGCGGAATTTCGCGATTTTGACTGCGGCGAAAATAGTGAGCACAAGGCCGATGGCCAGGCCGAATGCGGTGAAACTGTCGATGTTGTAGTTCATAATGTTCTCCTTTCTAGTCAGTGGAAAGCTCGGAGCAGAAGGCCACCGGCCAGCGGCGGGAAAACTCCGAAATTCTTCAGAGTTCTCGCAAAGCCCCCTTCAGGTTGCGCTTGCGCGCCAGCCTCTCCGCTCCGAACTGTGTATGGGATTCGAACCCATTGTTTATTTCCTTGGTGGGCAATTTTCAGTTGCCGTTTGAA
>JBFMDG010000807.1:0-3294 GCA_040754135.1 Verrucomicrobiota bacterium | reverse complement strand
TTAACCGGGAATACGCACATGAATCTTGAAGAGAGTTACCGGGCGCTTGGCCTGAAACCCGGGGCCAGCCTGCAGGAAGCGCGTCGCGCGTATCATCAACTCCTGAAATTTTTCCATCCGGATCGGCATCAAGCCAGTCCCGGAATGCTGCGCAAGGCGACGGAGGAAACAAAAAGAATCAACCTCGCCTATGAACGCTTGTGCAAGTTTTTTGGCGCTGGACGGCGATCGACCCACGACTTCCGCAAGCAGGATCGACCTTCGCGCGCAGAAGCTGCCGGCAATCCGCCCACCCTGGGGCAGCCATTTGTCATTCCCTCGTGCGGAACAAAGCTGAACTGGGTTGCCCCAGGCCATTTTCAAATGGGAAGCCCGCCGGGAGAGGCTGGCCGATCGAATGACGAAGGGCCCCAAACCGAGGTGACCATCCGCCGCGGTTTTTGGCTGGGTCAATTCCCAATGACCCAGGAAGAGTGGGCGGCGGTGGCTGATGAATCGATTGGCCTCAAGCCTGAGCCGAGTTTTTTCCGCGGGAATCGGCGGCCCGTCGAGCAAGTTAGTTGGAACGACTGTGAGCAATGGTTGCAAGTGTTGAACACAATCGAGCAGGCGCGAAATCGATTGCCGCACGGATTCCTCTACCGCTTACCCACCGAAGCGGAATGGGAATTTGCCTGCCGCGCCGGGACTTCAACCCGTTTCTATTTTGGCGATGGCGACGCTCCGTTGGGCGATCACGCCTGGTATTCCGGGAACAGCCGAAGTCAAACTCACCCGGTCGGTGAGAAAAAGCCGAATGCGTGGGAGTTTTACGACCTGCATGGCAATGTTTGGGAATGGTGCGCCGATCGGTATGGCCCGCTCTCTGGCGGACACGTGATCGATCCAAAGGGACCGTCATCAGGGCCCAACCGCGTTTTTCGCGGCGGCTCATGGGGGATGGCCGCCTCGCGCTGTCGCTCGGCCTATCGGGTTTGGAACGCGCCGGGATACCGCGATTATACCGTCGGTTTCCGCGTTGCTCTGGCGCCGGCGGACTGAACTCCACTTGTTATTTCATTTCAATCATTTGCTGGCTTTTCAACCATTGCACGAAACGTTCGGGCCATGTGGAGCAGGGGAACGCGCTTTTTCGAACGCCAAATCCATGGCCGCCCCGCTCATAAACGTGCAACTCCGCCGGCACGTTTGCCCTTCGCAACGCCAGGTACATCACCAGGCTGTTCTCCGCGCCTGCCACCGGATCGTCACTGGCGTGAACGAGAAAAATCGGCGGTGTCTCTTTGGGAATTCGAATGTACGGCGCAAGCGCATTTTTGTTTGTCTCCACTCCGGCGCGCGGTTGCTCGATCAGGTAGCCTGGATAAATGGCGCCGGCAAAATCGGGCCGGCAACTCGCTTGATCGATCGCATCGATCGGTTCGTAAGCGCGCCTGTTGAAATGCGTGGCGGCGGCGATGGCCAAATGCCCTCCCGCAGAAAAACCGAGAATGCCGATCCTCGAGGGGTCGATTTCCCATTCCACGGCGTGGCTTCGCACCAGGCTGACGGTTCGCTGGGCATCCAGCAGCGGCCCGGGAGCGGGCAGACGCTCAGGCTGACCCGCGCGCCGCGGCACGCGATATTTGAGCACAACGGCAGTCACGCCGACTTGGTTCAACCATGCGGCCACTTCCTCACCTTCCAGGTCCCACGCCAAATTCCAATAGCCCCCGCCCGGACAAACAATCACCGCCAACCCGGTGCTCAATTCTTTTCGTGGACGAAACAGGGTGATCGACGGAGTTTTGACGTTCGTAATCCACTTCGCATCTTTGGTTGGCGCCTCGGAAGGCGCACGTACGCGCTCCGGACCAATCGTGCCGTAATCTTGTGGAACAGCTCCAGGCCAGATTGGCGTCACCATCGGTGCTTCGGCTCCACCCACTCCGCCAACTATCCACAAGACGATCAATGCTACCCGCCAGGTGCCGCCCCCAAATCCGCCGAGCTCGTTCCTCGAGGCATAATAGGTCGATGAATTCATTTGCTCTGGAAATCTTCTGGCGGGTATTAGCTGACAAGACAATGTTGAAATTATGAAACAATCCTGCGCACTCCCAATATTTTTCCGCCCGGCGATTGGGCCACCTAATAAACTGTTCACGAAACCGATTCCGGATCCTTCAGGCAAATTTGTCCGCTGGCGAACTGGCTCTCAGGAGCGGGCGAGCAGAACAAGCACGCGGCTCTGTGCATTTGTCATGATGGCCATGGCACTGGCGTTCGGTGGCTGTGCAACCGCCGGTCGCGTCGATTCCAGTTCCAGTTCCACGCGTCCATTCCTGGGCAAACTCCAGGTCATTCCCGGTACGATTGAGCTCGAGGATTTCGATGAGGGCGGCGAAGGCGTCGCCTACCACGATCTTGATCCGGAAAATCAGGAGAAGAAGGAACCGCCCTATCGGAAAACGGGTGTGGACCTCGAATGGCGTGAAGCGGCCAGCGGCAAATTCAATCTGGGATGGACCCGGCCGGGCGAGTGGCTCATTTACACAGTCGATATCAAACGGGCCGGAACCTACCGCATCGACATGCATGTCGCCTGCAAAGGTCCCGGCGGCACATTTCACATCGAGTTCAATGGGGTGGATCGGACCGGGCCAATTACCGTTCCCGACACCGGCGGCTGGGAATACCTCAAGCCGTTCTCGCATCCTGGCGTCAAACTGGTCGCCGGCCGCCAGGTGATGAAAGTCGTCATGGCTACCGCCGGACAGTCTGGGTCCATTGGCGACATCGATTATCTGAAATTTGTGAAGGAGTGAACGCCCCTAGCGCAGAAAGAGTCGCAGGTGCTGTGTCCGTGGAAAGCGACCCGGACCGATTTTTTGTAACAAAGCCATCGCGATGCCTTTTTAAAAGGTATGCAATCAAAGAACGTCTTGACCGCCGCAAGCTTGATCAGGGTTCAAATCATCTTAATCCTGGGATTCTCCGTGCGGTTATGTGGAGTAGCAGCTGAATTTCTTTTTGATCCTTTGCCCGACCCAACGCTCGCACCCAGCAAACTCAAAATGACAAAAAGCGGGGCCGACCTCGTCCTGAGTTGGACAGGCAACGGCTTGCTCCAAGCGAGCGATCGGTTGGGAGGAAAATGGCAGGGCATCTCATTAAACAGCCCTGCTCGGGTCCGTACATCGGATCGCATGCGTTTTTTTCGCGTCCAGTCCGTCAGCCGTCCACTATCGATCACCATTCCGTCCAGTTATGTGCCCGAAACTGCCGCCCCACTGATCTTATCTCTTCATGGCT
>JBFMDG010000806.1:0-3296 GCA_040754135.1 Verrucomicrobiota bacterium | reverse complement strand
TGGTAAAGGCATCAGTCTAATGAAACTGACAAAAAAACACTTCTCTCCACTCGCGTAATGCTCCCTTTACGCCACGCAATCGAACGGAAGTTACAAGCACACTGCGATTGTGGGTTCGAGTCCCACCCGCCCCTCTATGTGGGGCGGTAGCCTAAATGGAAAAGGCACAGTTCATGGAAACTGAAAACACTTCCCTCCACTCGCGTGGCGATTTTTCTTCGCCGAAGACCGATGGTCCTCAGCACAACCATTCGCACCGTGCAATCGCGCTGGGAGTTACAAGACATAGCTCAATGGTAGAGCATCAGCCTCAAGAGCTGAAGGATCGGGTTCAAATCCCGCGCCGGCCTGCGTGTCAGGCCTCCTACAAAACGCTGCTTTCCACTCGCGCGGTGCAATTCTAATCTCTGTTACCGTAAACAATGGATTACACGCAATTCCTTCAGAAAACGGGCGAAGTCCTGAAGCTCCCGTATTTCGAGGGCAAATCCGTTTGCGATGACAAGTTGACTTATCGATTGCGGGAAACCCTCCAGCCCGGCTGGTATCAATTCAGCAAATCGGGCCGCTATCTCACCGTGGATGGGCAGATCGAGCCGGATCTCGTTGCGTGGAAGCTGCCGCGCGTCACCGGTTACGTAATGAATCGGCGGATCATCGGCGACGATTTTCAGGCCCGCCTTTTTGGACTTCCGGCGGATGTGGATTTGCCGAAATTCACTCGCGTTTCGGCGCGCAAATGGTTTGACGGCCACCTCCTTTATGACGGCCAGGAATTCGAATCCGAGGTGGACGGGAAAGTGCGTGAGGCATTCGAGGAAGAGCGCTCGATTGACGCGTTGAAGGGAGTCACGCCGGCGCTTGCGCATGCGTTCGTGCTGGAATCAACCCAACGCGCGCTGGCCCGTGAAGCCGAACGACGTGCCCGAGAGGAGGTCGAACGCCAAAAGCAGGCGGCAGCACTGGCTCGCTGGCAGGAGACGTTAGAAGGCAGGATCAGCCTCGCTCTGTCGCATACCGGAGCCGAACTCGTGAATTGGCGGCGCAATGGGCAGCATCAGGCTGTGGTTCGTTATCGTTTGGGAGGACGCCGCTTTGAATGCATCATTGATACCGATTCGTTGCAGATTCTCGATGCCGGGATTTGTCTCAGTGGCGCGGACGAGGAATTAAACCTGTCCAGCCTGCCGTCGGCTGTGCGGGAAGCGGTCGAATCTGGCCAACTGCACGTGTTCAGAAACGTTTGAGCAATCCACTCACCCCATGCGCGAAGTTTGCTTTATTCTGGTCGAGGACAAAATCCTGCGGGTGTATTTCGGCTCTGCTACCAGAATTCCGGACCTTCACGAGCGTTGGGAGGTCCTTTGGCAGCATAGAAACGAAATTACGGAAATCGCGCATTCGCATCCGGGCGAGTTTCTCGATTTTTCGCACGAGGATCTGACAACAATAGAAGCTGTCGAGGCCGGAACGGGAAAGCAATTCACCTGGTCGATCGTAACGATGAGCGGATTCCTGTCTCGGAAGGCAGGACGAAACGGCAAACGCGAAGATTCCCCGTGGTGGCTGGAATTGATGCGGAAGCTATCGCATGAAAACCCCGGCCTCGCAAAACAACGAAGCAGAGAAAGGAGTGAACTATGAACGCACTGATCAATATCACCTGGCAAGGTCAGAGCGGAAACTACCTGGTCAACATGGACCCGGGCGTGGACGACAACACCATCAAGAACATCTGCGAGGAAGCGGTGCGCGCCGGCGAAGTGCCGGGCATCTCGCCGAACATCCCGAAGCACGCATTCGCAAACTTCGTGATTGATCGCTTCCACGGCGAGCAGGCGCGCTTCGTGGTGCGCCCGAAAGTTCCGTTCGGTGTCTGATTGCAGGGATGGGCGCTGTCTGTCCCTGCAATCCATGCATGAGAGCCATGAGAGCATTCAATTTCAACGTATGAAGATTCTTTTTTGCGGCGCCGGCGCACTCGGTTCACATGCCCTGTTCCTGGGGCGCGACCTCGAACACGAACTGGCCGTGATTGATTTTGACCGCGTTGAAACCAAGAACCTCGCGTCGCAGTGGTTCGTGAAACAAATGGTTGGCAAGAACAAGGCCACCGCGCTGAGGATGCAGCTCCTGAATTTCTATGACGTGAAGCTGCAGGATTACACCGTCAAGCTCACCGCATTGAACGTGGATGCGATTCTCGGTGCTGCGGATCTCATTGTTGAATGCTTCGACAACGCCGAGGGGCGTCGCGTGGTTCAGGATTATGTCCGCGCAAAACAAAAACCCTGCGTTCACGGCGGCCTGGCAGCCAATGGCGAGTTCGGCGTCGTTCGCTGGGATAAGCATTTCACGATTGACGACGAAGGCGTTCCCGGTCAGGCAACTTGTGAAGGACGTGGCTTTCTGCCGGTCATCTTGCGCGTCAGCAGTTCGCTGGTGGCTTCGATTCAGCTTTTCCTCGCGGACAAACGCGAATTGAACTGGAACGTGTCGCCGACCAACGCGGAGAGCTTCTGACGCCCTGGCCGAGTTCCCCGCCATCCTCCTCCTTCCTCCGCGGGTTTTAGACGAGATTCGGAGGCAGTTTAAAAGCTGAGGGACAATCTCGCCAGCCGCGCCTTGAAGAACATAATGCGATTGCAGCGTCAGCGGTGTCGGCTGGAGATTTATTTCTACAACGGTCGAGCCGCTACGCAGCGCTTGGAACGGCAACGACGCCGCAGGATACACCACTGTGGAAGTGCCAATGGAGAGAAAGACTTCACAGCTCGTACTAGCTTGCGCGGCCAGGCTCATCTCCGTTTCAGGCATTGCTTCGTCGAACCACACAACATCGGGACGGAGTAATCCGCCGCAGTTTGGACATTTCGGTGGAACATCGCCGGTGTCTGGCCAACTCGAAAGCACGGTGCCTTCATCGAAGCATTTTGTGCGCGTGATGTTTCCGTGAAGCTCAATAACGGCTGTGCTGCCACCGCGCTGGTGCAGCCCGTCCACGTTTTGCGTGATAAGATGGAATTGCTCAAATCGCTTCTCCATCTCGGCCAGTGCGACGTGGGCCGGATTGGGTTTGGCGTTCGCCACAAGTTTGCGCCGCCATTCGTACCATTCCCACACGAGACGGAGATTGCACCGGAACGCGTGCGGCGTCGCTAACTCTTCGGGTTCTTCGCTGTTTTCAGTGGCTGACGAGCCTTGGGAGATTGAGCTTGCCGGCAACGAAATAGAGCATGGTGATCATATATTCACTGCTTCGGTAGCCTCGTGCCTTGCGCTTGACCGCGCTGAAG
>JBFMDG010000805.1:0-3315 GCA_040754135.1 Verrucomicrobiota bacterium | reverse complement strand
TTTTGGCGGTGAGGGTCGCTTGAGAAATGCCGGCGCCTTTGGATTCGAATGCCTGTGCGTCGCGAATCCATTTGTCGGCTTCCTTTTGGGCGGCATCATCCTCGGCCAGCAATTTCAGATACTCGAGTTCGACCGGGTCAACCACGTTGGTGGCCGCACTCGGTGCGGAAAGAGGGGCTGGTTTGGTCGCAGGCTGTGATTTCGTTGCTTCAGCCGCCTGGCCGAAAGATGGACAAAGCAAAGCGCCAAAAAGAATGGCAATCGCAAATTTCACACGCCCACTGTAACAGATTTCATTGGGCACACAACTCATCGCCTCTCGCTTGACCCTGTTGAAAATATCGCCCCAGGGACGGCATTTGCCCCACCTTCTCGCGTAATCTTGAGCAGTGAAAACAAATGTGACCCGGGCCAAGCTTTTGCATTGGTAAATCGGCCGGTGCGTGACTAAAACCAAGCGGCGATGAAAGTGCAGTTTCTTCTCGGTCCAGCCGGCAGCGGCAAGACATTCGAGTGTCTCGCGCAGGTGCGGGCTGCGTTGAGCGCGTCAGCCGAGGGACCTCCGCTCCTTTTTCTCGCCCCCAAGCAAGCCACCTTTCAATTGGAACGCCAGCTTTTAGCCGATGCCGCTTTGCCCGGATATACGCGGTTGAAGATCTTGTCGTTCGAACGGCTCGCGCAATTTGTCCTCGAAGAAAGTTTGGGCCAGGAACCCGCGCTCCTCAGCGCCGAAGGCCGCCTCATGGTCTTGCGCGCGCTGTTGTTTCGAAAACAAAACGATTTGAAACTGTTTCGTTCCACCGCCCGGCTTTCGGGTTTTGTCGAAGAACTCAGCGGCGTGCTCCAGATTTTTCAGCAGCATGAAATCGCGCCTGCCAAATTGCGCGCCCTGCTCGAAAATGGACGGTTGCCCCCCGAGCTTCATGCCAAACTGCACGATTTTTCCCTCCTCCTGCATGCCTATCTCGATTGGTTGAGCAAACACGAAATTCAGGATGAAGCATGCCTGCTGGATTGCGCCACAGCCTTGCTGCGCGGATTACACCCAGGCCTTGAGCCATCAGCGACAACCACGCCCGCAGACCAGCTCGTTCCCCTGGCTGCTCCCGCTCGAAAACGCCACACCAAAAGGCGCCACAAGGCCTCCGCCGATTCCGAGTCGCAGCTGATGTTATTCGACGATCGATCGCACAGGCCAGCTCGGGAAAGCTCAGTCGAGGTCGCGCGACCACACGGTCCGTGGCCATCGCCGCTGGCAAATTTGCATTTCGCTGGATTGTGGCTGGATGGGTTTGCTGAAATGAGTTCGCAGGAAATCGCGTTGCTCAGCGCTCTCGTTCCGTTATGCGATTCGGCCACTCTGGCTTTTTGCCTGGACGCGGAGCCGGCCGAGGAACCGGCCTGGCTTTCGACCTGGGCGATCATCGGACAAACTTGTCGTCGCGTGTACCATCAACTGGCCGCGGTTCAATCGATCGAAGTTGAGACACGCATTTTGCCGAGGGTGCAAGAGCAGAATCGCTTTTCGGGCGCATTGCCGCTGGCGCATTTGGAACAATTCTGGATTGAGCCCAGGCCGTTCATTTCAGATGGAAACGAACCGCTCAGCGCCACCATCCGCGCGGTGCTCTGCCGAAATCCAGAGGCGGAGTGCGTCCTGGCGGCCCGAGAAATATTGCGTCACGTTCAGGCGGGAGGCCGTTTTCGCGATGTGGCCGTTCTGGTTCGGAAACTTGACGCCTACGCAGATTCATTGCGCCGCATTTTCACCGGCTACGGGATTCCCTTTTTTCTCGATCAACGGGAATCGGCCGCGCATCACCCGCTGGCGGAGTTGACGCGTTATACGCTGCGAACGCTCGCGTTTGGGTGGGAACGCGAGGATTGGTTCGGAGCCTTGAAAACCGGATTGCTGCCGGTGCGCGATGAAGAAATCGATCGCCTGGAAAACATCGCGCTGGAACGCGGCTGGAGCGGCCAGGTCTGGCTCGATCCGTTGGTCACTCCCGATGATCCCGATCTTGGGCCGTCGTTGGAATCATTGCGGCAAACCTTGGTTGGACCATTTCAAAGTTTGGCCAAACACCTTGGCCGCTCCCAATGGCCCCATGCGCAAAATGCCTCGGAAGAATCACCCATTCCCAAACGATTGCATCCAACGGGCCAGCAAGTGGCCGATGGATTGCGCGCATTCTGGGAAATGCTTTGTGTGGAAAACACACTTCAAGCTTGGGCCGATACCGCCAGCGCACCCACTGCGCGCGCTCCCGATGACAAAAGTGAGATCCAACGTCCTCAGCTCCGTCACCTGATTCACGAGACAGTGTGGACAGAGATGAATCGATGGATTGACAACGTGGCGCTGGCATTCAGCGATCTGGAACTCCCCTTGCGCGAGTGGCTCCCCATTCTCGAAGCCGGTTTGAGCCATCTTTCCATCGGCGTCATTCCTCCGGCTCTTGACCAGGTTTTGATCGGGGCAATCGACCGCTCGCGACAGCCCGACTTGCAATTCGCCATCGTTCTCGGGATGAACGAATCCGTCTTTCCCGCGCCGCCACCTCAAGAGACATTGCTGACAGATCGCGATCGAGCTGCCCTGGAAGCGAATCAGATTTATCTCGGCCCTGGTTTGCGGCATCGGCTGGGTCACGAGCGCTTTTATGCTTATATCGCGTTGACTCGCGCCCGGCGTCGATTGCTCCTCACCGCGTCGCGTTTTGATTTCGATGATCGCTCGATCAACCCCTCGCCCATTCTCGATCATCTGAAACGTATGTTTCCTGAGATGCAGTTGGAGGAAATCGATGCCCAACCATCGCCTGGCGAATGGTTCCATCCCATCGAAGTTTTGCCCCTGCTGCTTCGAGCGCGAATCCATGGCCGGCTCGAAGACACGTCCGCGGCGTGGGCCAGTTTCGCAAACGTTCCCGGCGTAAAAGATTTTTTGGAACGGTTCAAGTCACGCGGAACCGCTGCCTCAGATGAACATTTGGCGCCGGGTATTGCCGAACAGCTTTTTGGCCCGCACGATTTGCAAACCTCCGTCAGCCGGATCGAACAGTTCGCCGCCTGCCCATTTCGTTTTTTTGTGAACTCCGGATTGCGCGTCGAGGAGCGGATCCAATTTGAAATCGACGCCCGCGAACGCGGCAGTTTTCAACACGAAGTGCTCGCCCGCTTTCATACGGAATTGCAATCGGAGAAACGGAAGTGGCGCGATCTGCAACCAGCCGAGGCGCGCGCCCGCATCGGCCAGATCGCCGAAACGATTGCCGCCGAGTACCGGTTGGGATTGTTTCTCTCCACGCGGGA
>JBFMDG010000804.1:0-3325 GCA_040754135.1 Verrucomicrobiota bacterium | reverse complement strand
CAAAATCTGTGGAGGTGGTGAATGCCCCTGCCGGTGTGACTACTTGAATTCGGCCGGTGGTGGCCCCCTCGGGCACATAAGCGGCCAGTTCCGTCGCCGAGAGCACCCGAAATAGAGCCGGCACCGTGTGGAACAAAACCTCAGACACGCCGGTGAATTCCGGACCGCGCAGGAGCACGAGATTGCCAGGCGCACCCATGTTGGGCGCCATTTCCAGCGGCACTCGCCGAATCACGTGAATCGTCATCGTCTTCGGAGAAGGATCGACATCCACTCCGCCATGGGCAGTGCCGCCGTCGTCCTGCACTTGAAACATAAACGAGGCATAGGGATTGCCGCTGGCGCCCAATGCCGGCGTAAACACGAGTTCAGTGGGCCGGTAGGCCTCATTCGTCCTGACGGGAACATCGTTCGCGCTCAAAACGCCAGCGGATGGGAGGCTTGTAATTCTTACGCGCAGAAAGCCGTTCGGTGGATCGTCGATCGGATCACTAAACCCAAAATCGGCATGGGTAAATGCGTAGGCGGTGTTCTGCGGCGTCGTAACGGTATTATCCTTCCCTACGGGAGAATCGTTCACCGGCTCGATGATCAAAGTGAAGCTTAGCGGTTTGCTCTTATCCACGCCGCCATTTGCCGTGCCGCCATTGTCCGTCAACGTAACCAGAATTGTCGCGGAGCCGTGCCGGTTTGGTGCGGGCGTAAACTTCAGCTTGCCATTGGTATCAATCGCAGGTTGCACGGCAAACAGGCCCGCGTCCTCTGTGGCAACCGTGAAGGCAGGAAGTTGCTCCGCTTCGTCCATCGGTCCCAAACTCAGATTCATCGCAAATGAGGCTGCTTCATATGGACCGGCATCTTCCAAAATCACGAGCGCTTGCGCAGGTTTCCCAAAGCTCCGGTCCAATCGGCCATCCGAAAGACAACGCACCAGGGCAACGTCATAGTTGCTGCCATTGTGGCTATGGCCGGCCAGGACAATTCCGCCGTTGCTCAACAGGCCGATGGCATTGGCTGCATCGTGACCCTTTCCAATCGGCAAGGCGAGCTTGCCATCCATGCCAAACGTCGAGTCGAGGCTTCCGTTACTGTGATATCGCGCCGCAGCAAAATCGTTATTGACGCCTTCGATATGCCCAGCGGCGACAATCTTGCCATCGCTTTGGATGGCCACGTCATAGGCATCGTCGTGACTTGGGCCGATGTCGGTTGTCACCTTTCCATCGGAGTCGAAGCTGGAATCCAAAGTCCCATCTGGAAGGAACCGGACGAGTGCAAAGAGACGCGAACCCGAGTTGGCAGCAAAACCGCAGACAACGATGCGTCCGTCAGATTGCAATGCAATGCCGGTGGCATTGGCGGACTCAAGGATTTGGGCGACTGCTTTTCCGGTGCCGTTGAACGTGTGATCGAGAGTTCCGTCGCTCTCGAATCGGGCGACGGCAAACACGCTGAAGCTCCCGTTGAAGGATCGCCCCGCAACCAGAATTTTCCCGTCCGGCTGCAGCGCGATTTTCGGTCCATCGTCCGTGGTTGAGTCAAAATCAGTGGTGACGATTCCGCCTCCATTAAAGCTGCGGTCCAAAGTGCCGTCGCTCAGGTAACGGACCAGGGCAAAATCGCGCGTCGAAAACTCGGCATGGCCGCTTACCAAGATTTTCCCATCCGATTGCACGAAGACGCTGGTGCTCGAAGCGTTGAATGAGCCGATGGCCGTAGTGACTTTGCCCGCCGCCCCAAATGTGGGATCGATGCTTCCGTCTGGAAGGTAACGAACCGTCGCGAATTCATATTTATTGCCCGTGAACGAAGTGCCGGTGACGACAATTTTGCCGTCACTCTGCAAAGCCAGGCCGTAAGCGGAGTCATCACCGGGCCCGATCGGGGTGATCACGCTTCCGCTGGCTCCAAAACCAATTTCAAGCGCTCCATCGAGGTTGAATCGCGTGATGAGGAAGTCGAGCGTGCCATTGACGTGGGTTTGGCCGGCGAGCACGATTTTTCCGTCTGGCTGAATGAGCATGTCCTGGACTTCATCGTTTCCGTTCGCGATATCTGCGACCGCACTTCCGCTGCGAGTTGCCAGGTCGAAGGCTGGCGCATCATTGACCGGCACGACGTTCACGTTGACCTGGATCGCGGTCCCGGAGGACAACGCCCCGTCCCATGCGGTGGTTTTGAAGGCGGGCAAAATTCCATTGGCATTTTCTGGCGGCAACCAGACGAGAGTATCTCCTTCCTGCAAAAGCGTGACTCCAGGCGTAATGGAATTTCCCTGTTGGCTTAAAGTGCCAGCGCTGACCGACTCGATGCGAAACGCAAGGACATTACCGTCCGCATCCGATTCGTCTGCGGCTTGAGCCAGATCTGAAAAGCGGATCACGAACGTTGTGTCCTCAATCCCACCAGCCAGCGGCGTCACCAAGGTCAACGTGGGTGCGCGGTTCAAATCGCGTGTGTCGATGGTGAAGAGATCCGAATCTGCCGAGCTGGAAAGGAGCGGTCCATGAAGCGTATCGATCGTGAACAAGCCGGACTCGGCGGAACTGAGGGTCTTGAATGTGAGCGTGTCAATAATGAAGAGCCCCGATTCCGCCGCTGTGGAAACGAGGCGCGGAGGCCGGGTATCGATCGGAAACAAATTGGATTCGGAAAAACGGGACGCGGAAAAAAGGAGAGCAGGCACTGCCGCGGCGATCAGCCACGCGACCGCGAACGAACGCGCAGGACCGGCGCGTGAAATCAGCCGTAGAGGTGAAAAAACTTTCATAGCTCCGCGTCGCTGACGGAATCAGGGCCGTGTTGAAACGGTTCGCAAGCCGTAAGAGGAATCGACCCGAGCGGGCGGCGCCAGCACGCGCGCTGCGCAGCGGAGAAATGAGAGAGCCCCGGTGCGCCAAGAGCCGCCCTTGGCGATCCTTGCCGACAGATCGAAGCTGGCATCGGCATAACCAAGCGTTTCCCCACCGCCGCCAAACTCGGCTGATCCTTCGTAATGGAAATACCATCGGCCGGTTTGAGGCGAAACGGTGAATGAAGCCATTTCCCCCAAATTGTTGAAAGTCGCGACCGATGATTCCAATCCATCTGGAACTCGCCCGCGGACGATTGAGCTCCCTCGCCGGTACACCAGGTAGAGTCTGTCTTGAAAAAACTCCGCCACTCCCCAGACGCCGCCGCCGCCTTCCGCCGTGACCCATTCCGGTCGGGGCATTGCGCCAAGATTGTTCACCTGTCCGGATGGCAAGAGGATGTCATAAACCGTTCCTCCAGCGAAGAGCACTACGCGACCGAATCCAGAAAAGATGCCGACATCGGCTGGAAC
>JBFMDG010000803.1:0-3326 GCA_040754135.1 Verrucomicrobiota bacterium | reverse complement strand
CAAAAGTTTCGGAGATAATCTTCGCTTCGGTAAAAAGATTGTTGAGAGCGCGGAAAGATTTTCCGAACAGGCAGCGCTTCCTCATCTCGCTGGCTTTCATTCCGTCATCACAAATTCGACCGAGATTCTTTTGCTCAACAAAATGATTGCTTCGCCAGAAGCTGGCGTCCGCCGATTGGCCATTCGCAATGCAGAAAGCTTCCTCAACTCCGCCAAAGGTGTTCTTGCCAGATTTTTCAGTGAGGCCTCCGCAAAGGAGTTTCATCAGCAACTCGATCAATTGCTCAATTCCCTGCTGAGGCTTGTGGCTGATCCGAATCGCGCGGTCTGTTTTCAACTCGCGCTCACACTCGGCGAGTGGAGTGACCCGCGCGCTGGAGAAGCGCTTGGCCAGCTCGCCGCGGCGCATTTTGAAGATCGCTGGATGCGCGCAGCCATTTTGAGTTCCGCTTCCCATTTTCCCGCTCCCATTTTGAAGCAGGTGCTCGGTGTCTCCTCCGATTCACGAGCGCGATCGGAAATGATTTCGGGCCTGATCCGAACGGCCATCGGCTCCAATGATCCGGCCAGCATGAGCGAAGTGCTGATTGCCCTTGCGCCATCCGCTCAAAATTCCGACGCGGAAGTCTGGCGCATGGAAGCCGTGGCTGATTTGCTCGAAGCGCTCGCTAAAAGGAATCTCCGGCTCGCCGATCTCCAGCCGGAAACCGATCCCGGACGGCAAGCGGTCGCTCGGCTCCAGCAATTCCTAACCCTTTGCCGCGCGCTGCCCGAAAACCAACAGGCGTCACCCGCTGCGCGCATTGCGGCCGTGCGATTGCTCGGACACGAAATCGAAAACGATGCGGACCTGGCGCGCCTCGGCCGAGTTCTCGACCGCGCCAATGACGTATCCGTGCAACGCGCCGCCGTGCAGGTTTTAGGACGATTGCGCGCACCAAAAATTCCCGGGCTAATGATCGGGTCGTGGTCCACGCGATCCCCAGCCATCCGCAATCAAATTATCGAGACGCTTTTGGATCGCGAGGAGTGGACGGGCGATTTGCTGTCGGCAATTGAAAACAAAACAGTGGCCACTTCGGAAATATCAGCGGCGCATCGACAGCGCCTGCTCAAGCACGCGGTGAGTTCGGTGAAGGAGCGGAGCGAACGGCTGTTGCAAACGAGCGCTTCAGGCAGCCGTGCCGCGGTCGTTGAACAATTTGCGAGCAGCTTGCAGCTCCGGGGCGATGTGGCCAAAGGGGCCGATCGCTTCAGCCAGCTCTGCGCGAGTTGCCATGCATTTCGCGGCCAGGGCATTGCCGTCGGACCGAACCTTGCCGCGCTCACCGACCGCAGCGGCGCGTTTCTGCTCACGGCGATTCTCGATCCGAACGCGGCCGTGGAAGATCGTTACGTCAATTACACCGTCGAGATGCGCGATGGCCGGACGTTGTCGGGCATCATCGCCAATGAAACAGGAACCAGTTTGACGGTGCTGAGCGGCACGGGCGCACGCGAGACCGTGTTGCGCGCCGACATCACGGCCATGCAAGCGTCGAATCTTTCGCTCATGCCCGAAGGTCTCGAACAAGGATTGAGCGTGCAACAGATGGCGGATTTGATTGCCTATGTTCAGAGCGGCCCGAAACCGTTCGGCAGCGCCACCGCCGAACGGGCCGCTCAGGCGCAAAAAGATTTTCGTGGCGCGGGACCTTCGGGCATGGCCGAGGTTGTCGAGGCGAGCGAACGGCTGCCCTATCCAGGCTGGCTCGGCACCTTGCCGCTTTTGCACTGCCGGCAGACCGATGGCCATTCGCGAGTCGTGTGGCGAAGCGCTCCGGCGCCGGCAAACGTTTCCTCCGATGCGCACTACTCGTTTCGCTTGCCAGCGGCGCTTGGGTTCCTTTCTCAGCCGCGAGGCAAATTCCATTTGAAAATCAACGGGCGGCCCGCGCTGGAATTTGATGTGACGCTCGAAGACCGCGTTTGGGCCAGTGCCGATGGAGCCGTGCGCATGAGCTACACCGTTATGGAAAACAACACGGAAGACAGCAACGGCGTGTTGGTGATCGAAGTGAAGGGATCGTGGTTGAAGCCGGGTCAGTCGGCGCAATTCGAAGTGCTTGGTTCCGGCAGTGGCAGCCAGCGCTGGTTTGGAATTTATCTGTTGCCGACCCAAGGATAGGCGCAGATCAAACACAGCGGAGCGGTTCAGCGCCTCGGCGGCTCAGTGGTGCTTGAAAAATTGCATCCTTGGATTGCGCCGGGCGCTTCTTTAGGCTGCCCCCGTTTATTTATGAATCGAACTCGGACGGCGCCTCGATTATTGAGCGAGGGTTGCGACTGGCTTTCCGCGCCGTTGCGCCCCGCTCCTTCGGCTGCTGAGCATTAACGCCACACTCCATGCTCAGCTATTTGTGCATCGGTCTTGGCAGCGCTCTGGGCGGGATGTTGCGCTATTGGATTTCCGGGCTGGTGGCGGAGCGTTACGGCGAATCATTTCCGTTGGGCACGTTGATCGTCAATGTGAGCGGCTCGTTTCTCATCGGTTTTCTGGCCACGCTGACGGCGCCGGATGGCCGATGGCTGATGGCGCCGTTGGCTCGGCAGTTTTTTATGATTGGATTGCTCGGCGGCTACACCACGTTTTCATCATTCAGCCTGCAAACCTTGAACCTGATCCGTGACGGCGAATGGCTTTATGCCGGCTTGAATTCGATTTTATCGCTCGCGCTTTGCCTGATCGCAGTGTGGCTCGGACACGCCGCCGCGGCGGGCATCAATTCGATCAAGGGCCCCTGATATGCAAATTCCGCAAGAAGCCGTGCTTCTCCGCATCTTCATTGGAGAAAGCGACCGTTGGGAACATCAACCGCTTTACGAAGCCATCGTCATGAAAGCGCGCGCCGCTCATCTGGCGGGAGCAACGGTGCTTCGTGGCCCAATGGGCTTTGGCAAATCGAGTCGCATCCATACGGCGAAAATTCTGCGGCTCTCGATGGATCTCCCAATCGTGATCGAAATCGTGGACAGCGAAGAAAAAATCCACGCGTTCCTGCCCACGCTGGAAAACATGCTGGGCGGCGGACTTGTCACGATGGAGAAAGTGAAAGTGCTGCATTATCGCGAAAATGAATCGCCGCGCGGCGACACGTCTCAATCGATTTGAAAGCGAACCGCAGTTCCATCGCCGCTGTCCGGCCTCCGTTGGCCAACATCACTAAAAAGAGTTGTTGAGAACTCGTCCGGGACTATTAAAACTGGTTGCGACTGCGACAATTTCTGTGATGACCAATCTTCAATGCGCTCTCCCGAGCATGGTCGTGAAATGGAAAGGCGCTGTG
>JBFMDG010000802.1:0-3327 GCA_040754135.1 Verrucomicrobiota bacterium | reverse complement strand
TTGCTGCGATTATGAGGTTTTGATCGAGAGCAAAGTTGGCTTTGAATTCAACCGTGAAACTGGAATGCGCGGCCAGAATGTTGGTGGTGAAATAGAGGTTTTGCAACACAGGGAAGGAGACTGGTGGAGTAACCTCAAAGTCTGAAGCCGGCGGTTGCACGCGAACTTCGACACCTCGAGCAGCCGTGTCCAATTTGTTGGTGACGGTGATACTCCATGTCAATGGTTCATTTACCAGCATCGGTTCCGGCGCGTTCACGACCACAGCCAGATCGTTGGGGGGATCACGATTGATCAGTGGCGAATGGAAAAACAATAACTCCGAGCCCGATAAAACAGCAAAGCCGTCGCTGCCAAAGCGAACGATTTTTGAGATTAAACCGGATGATGTGGGAATGGTTTGATCGCTCTGGTACTTCAAAGTCGTCAGATCATACTTCAGTATCCGGGAATCCGCCGCAGCCCAAATGGCGGCGAGAGGGTTTTCCGGGAGCGGACTTCGGCCGCCCAGCGCCGGAAGCATTGCCTTTTGCACAGTATCGAAAATTCCATCGGCGAAGAAGAGCCGTTGCCCATCGTGGGAAAATTCGTAATAACCCGATGGAAGGAAAATATCGAGAGCTTGCGTGGCTCTGAATTCCGTATCGGTTACCAACCAACTCCGTGCTTTTCCCGGTTCTGCCGACCACAATGTGGAATTGAGAAAGCCAAGGAATCGCTGATCCACCAGCGGGAGGTTTGCCGATGCTCTGATGTTCGCGTCGTCATAAATGCTCAGGCGCTTTGTCGTGGCCACGACCAGACTCAGAGGCCGACCGGGCATCACGCGAATGTCGGTAATCATTTCATTCGTAACCGAGATGAGGGATTCGCGTTGACCAGAAGTTAAGTTCCATCGGCAGATATTGGTGCGGTCGAGCACACAGAACAGTTGCGCGCCGTCATCGCTGATCTGGAGTCGTCCAGGATTCGGTGCCGCTGGCAAAACGGTTTCGACACGGCCATGCTCCGGATCGATTACCACAACGGCATCCTCCGGTTCTCCATTTGCCTTTGTGATGGATGCATAGACCCGGTCGCCCGTTGGTGACGCGATCAGATCTGCCACCCCAAGGATAAGGCTTTTGAATTCCGGCGATGTCGGGTAACCAATCCGCGTGACGATCAAGGCGGTATTATCACTCATGAGCGTTTCACCATTCGCGCTGCTCGCATTTGCTCGCGCGTGCATGATGCCCGGGGAATAAGAGCCTCTGGGCAGCGCAACGGTCTTTCCCTCGCCCGGCGCCATCGAACCCAAATTGAATACTTCGCCAGTGCTTAAGCTGAGCTGAACCGCAAATGCGGCTCCAGCGCCGCGATTGGTAACGGTCAGGCTCCACAAAAAAGTTGCAGGCTGGCCGGCTTTCCTGGGGAGATCGATTCTATCGGGCGCATCCGACGTCACCGCGAGATCAGGCAGAGCGTCAATAAACATTGGCGTCTCGAACAGCACAAGTTTTTGGGCCATCGGATTGTAATGCGCAAACCCGCGGCTGCCCCAGCGCACCAGTCGCCGCGGTGTTCCAATATCGGCCGGAAATGTGTGCGAACCGATAACACTTTTGTCCCCCTGCCTGATAAAGGCCAAAGCAGCATTGCGTCCCAGTTCCATGATCAGGTCTCGTTCGGGAATGGGAAGAAACAGCAGACTCGGTTCCCTAAAAAACGAATCTACTCGTTCGAGTGTGTCGGCAGAGAATACCTCTCCGTTTGCTCGAAAAATCCGGTTTCCGTGAAGCGCAATCCCGGTTTGACCCTCCTGAACGAGCGAGATCAAAGTGCCGCGCTTTTCCAAAACAACCTCGATTCCATCCACACGATATCTTTGCAGTTCCAATCCGGCCTGACAGAAAAACTCGGATTCAGAGCGGCCCATCGCCAGTCCGAGGGTCTGAATCGAGTTCAACGCGCCTGCCGCGGCGCCTCGCAGCGTGCCATCTTCAAACAAGACCATCTTCCAGGACGGCAACGATGCGTTTGGGCCGCTCCCCACAACTCCGGCCATCCGCTCACCTGCAAGGGACAACAAAGCAACCACTCTGGCATTGACGTAGTCCGCCGGAATCGCGATTTCCGGATCCAGCTTCCACTCGGCCAGATTTACTCGCGCCACAGCTCCAGTAAGTCCAATCCATGCGGACATGCCATCCTTTGAAATTGTCAAACACAATGGCGGACGCGGAAGGTCAAGGCTGCGTTCCAGTTTTCGATCCGCCGGGTTGAAATCGAGAAGACGAGCGGAACGATTCGTTGCCGCCTGTTCGAGAATTAACAGACGTCCAGAGCCGGGATTGTGAATGAAATCGATCACCTTTAGTGAAACCGACTCTCCGGAGAGAATATCGATTGGCTGCGAAGTATGTTGTACGCCCGCTGCGGTGATGCCAAATGAAACTCCAAGGCCTTCGCCGGTCACACGGAATTCGCCCTGCCAAAAACCATCTTGAAACTGGATCGAGTTACCATCGGGCGGTATGCCTGCGATGCTCGGGTGGGCCAGCAATTCGAGCGTCGCTGGAACGGTGACGATTTGCTTCGTTCCAATTCCGTTCACCAAAACGGCCTGCATTTGAACCGGATTTCCGGTCAGCAGAGCTCCTGGAGCGTTCGATAATCCGAAAAGGATGCTTCGAACATCTGCCTGGTCATCGAACACCTGGATGTTTTTGCAGATTTCTATTTGCGATTCCCATACGGCGCATACCCTAACTTGAGCGGCCATGCCCGGTTCAGACGACTGCGAATTCGGCGGTGCGTTGAAGTCGAATTCAGTTTCCACCTTTCCCGCCGGCAATATGACTTCGGAAGGAATCGTCAAACGAGCAGAATCCGAGGTGAGCCTGAAGACGAGGTCCACTTCTCCGGCATTGGCAGCCACGATTTTACCTTTGGCCGCTCTGCCTTGCACCACCTCGTTCGGCAGCACAAAATCAAACAACGGCCTTTCGTCATCGGTAATCATGAATCTTCTCTGCGCTGGTTTCCAGCCGCCCGTCCGGGCTTCGAGGAGCGCCTCGTAAGGGCGGCGATTGAGCAGCGCATCATCCGCAACACGAATCGGAAAGCGAACGGACCGCTTGCCGCTCGGAATCACCACGCTGGCCGGCACTCGCAACGGCATTTGCGCGCTCAGCCGAACAAGGATGTCGTGTCCGCTGGGATTGCTTAGAAATAGGGTGCCACCTTCCGGGGTGAATCCGGAGCCTTCAGAAAAAACTGCCTGGGACAAAAACAACTCGCTTGATTGCGCGTCCTCATTGATCAAGACAAAAGAGGCGCCTGCGT
>JBFMDG010000801.1:0-3328 GCA_040754135.1 Verrucomicrobiota bacterium | reverse complement strand
TCCGGCGCAACAAATCGCGGTGCGAATGATGATGCTCAACTGGCTTTCACGATTGAACCCAAGATAACCGAGCGCACCCGTATAGGGTCCCCGCGTCGTCGGTTCGAGTTCATCGATGATTTGCATAGCGCGGAATTTGGGCGCGCCGGTGATGCTTCCTCCGGGGAAACAGGCGGCGAAAGCGGCGAAATGAGTGACGTCCTCGCGCAGGCGGCCTTCGACCGTCGAGACGAGATGTTGCACTTGCGGATAGCGTTCGAGCCGGACCAATTCCGGCACCTGCACCGAACCGAATTCGCACACGCGTCCAAGGTCATTGCGCAAGAGGTCGGTGATCATCACCAGTTCAGCCATTTCTTTGGCGCTGGTCTGCAGTTCGTAAGTCAATTGCGCGTCACGGGTTGGATCGTCGGAGCGTGGCCGCGTTCCTTTGATGGGGCGCGTGAGAATGTGGCGTCCGCTCAGGCGCAGAAACAACTCGGGCGACGAAGAGGCCAGTTGAAACTCGCCACAGTCAATGAAGGCGGAAAAAGGCGCGGGAGAAACTTCGCTCAAACGCCGGTAAAATTCGCGGCCGCTCAAGGTGCTCTCGGCGCAAAGGCGTTGCGCCAGGTTCACCTGATAAATGTCCCCGGTCCGAATGTATTCCTTCGCTTGCTGCACCCTGCGCACGAAATCTCCGCGAGCCATGTTGGATTGAATCTGCTCGGGAGACATCAGGTCGCCATGGATGACGCCAGTGACTGGAAGGGTGGCCGGGTCGGACTGCACCAGTTGCCTCCAGAAATCCATGCGGCTTTGAGCGAGTGGCAGATCACGCGAGCCATCCGGTTTCAGCCCGGTTGATACAATCCAGCATTTGCCGAGGCGATGATCAAAAACGACCAGGCTGTCGTAAAAGCCAACATGGCAATCTGGCAATTCGAGATCGTCGGTGGCGACGCGCGAAAGTTTTGGCTCGACGAAGTTTTTCAGGTCATAACCCCAGAATCCGAAGCAACCGCCGAGAGGAAATGGCAAGTCGATTTCTTCGAGCAGTTCGTAGCGGGCCATCAAACTGTCGAGGAGATGCCAGGGATTGCCAAACTGCACGAGCCGCTCGTCCGCGCCGCGGGTTTCACAACGCGAACCGAAAGAGCGAAAGGTGAGAAAGGGTGCGGCCGTCACGAACGAGTAACGCGCCGGCGGGCCGCCGGAAAAATGCGAACGCAACAAAACCGTGCCTGGCACTTTGCCCAGCGCCCCGAGCAGATCCTCGGGCGCGATGGCGGCCGTCATCTCCTGAATCAAAGGCAGGTGCACCATCCGTTTTAGATCCAAAGCAGCCGGGAAAGGCCCTTCTCCTTTTTCAACGGGCTGACCAGCGCCAAATTGATGCGGTCGGACCGGAGAAAATCGCGCGCCACGGCGCGGATTTGGCCGGCGGTGACGTCGCAGAGCCGCTCTTTGATTTCGGCCGGATGCTGGATGCGGCCATAGCCGAGATACTGTTCCCCCAACCACATCATCTGGTTTTCCGTGCTCTCGGTGCTGAGATCGAGTTGGCCGATGACGTAATCTCGGGCGCGGCGCAGTTCGGCCGGGCCGGGAGCTTTTTCCACCAGGCGGCGCAGCTCGCGCACAATCAATTCGAGAGCCTGCGGCAACTTGGCCGTATCGAGTCCGGCAGAAATCGTGAGTGTGCCGACATCGTCGAAATAGCTCAGTGAACTGTAAATGGAATAAGCCAGCCCGCGATCCTCGCGCACCACCTGGAACAGCCTCGAGCTCATGTTTTCGCCCAGGATCGTGTTGAGCAAACGCAGTGCGAATCGCCGTTCGTCATGACGCGAACAGGTGCGGATGCCGAGCGCGATTTGCGTTTGCTCGGTCTCTTTCGTGAACAGCCGCCAGCCCGGTTCGCGCTGATGGCAAACGGCCGGCGTGAAACTCGGCCGGCGGCCCTGGGGAAATTGCCGGGCGTATCGCGCGACTGCTTTCACCACATCGCGATGCTGCAAATTTCCTGCGGCGGCGACAAGAATGCCCTGGCTCACATATTTGGATTTATGAAATCCAACCAGGTCGTCACGCTGCATGGCATTTAGCGTCTGTTCCGTTCCGGTCAACGAACGGCCGAGCGGTTGATCCGGCCAGAGCAGTTCGTTGAGCAACTCGTGAACGTGATGATGCGGTTGGTCGAGGTACATGGCCAGCTCTTCCTTGATGACGCTGCGTTCCTTGTCAATTTCGGCCGGGTCAAATCGCGAATTGAGGAACATATCAGCGAGCACTTCGAGCAATTCGCCAAACCGGTCATGCCGCGCCTTCGAAAAAAAACAGGTCGTCTCCTCGCTGGTGAAAGCGTTCAAGTAACCGCCAATGCCTTCGATCGATTGCGAGATCTCCCGCGCGCTGCGGCGGCGCGTTCCTTTGAAGAGCATATGCTCGATGAAATGGGACACACCATTGAGTAGCGCCGGTTCATAGCGCCCGCCCACGCCCACCCAGATTCCAAGGCTCACACTCGTCATGTGCGGCATTTCAGCCGTGGCGACGGTCAGTCCGGTTTTGTGCCGCGAAACGGTGTACATGACAGCAAATCAAATCAGGCGAAGCTTGAGGCACGGTATCCGGAGGACCGACGCGCCGCAGGTAATCCAGAATAATTTCCACCGCTTCCTTGGGATCGTCGGTGATCGTATAAAGATCGAGATCGCCGCGGCTGATGTAACCGCGTTTTTCGAGCGTGCTCTTCATCCACTTTTCGAGTCCGGCCCAGTAATCAGTTCCGAAAAGAATGAGAGGGAAACGATTGATGCGATGGGTCTGGACGAGCGTAAGCACTTCAAAGAATTCATCGAGTGTGCCGAATCCGCCCGGCATGAACACGAAGGCGATGCTGTATTTCACGAAGCAAACTTTGCGCGAGAAAAAATAATGAAAATGGATCGGAATATTGGCGTAGCGATTGCCCTTTTGTTCGAAGGGCAATTCGATGTTCAGGCCCACCGATTTGCCTTTGCCTTCTGCCGCGCCGCGATTGGCAGCTTCCATGATTCCGGGGCCGCCGCCGGTGACGACCGCGAGATGATGCTTTGCCAGTTCTTTGGCAAGAGTGACGGCCGCCTGGTAGAAGGGATCCGTAGGCGGAATGCGCGCCGAGCCGAACACAGTCACGGCCGGACCGAGCTGGGAAAGCGTCTCAAAGGAATCGACGAATTCCGCCATGATGCGGAAGATGCGCCAAGGATCTTCGCGGGTGAATCCGCCGCCAGCCAGATGATTGCTCATGCCGGGAGAATAAGCGGGCTCGTTTTGAGTGACAAGCGATGAAGCAGGAGAACTT
>JBFMDG010000800.1:0-3343 GCA_040754135.1 Verrucomicrobiota bacterium | reverse complement strand
TAGTCTTCGTTCGGCTGCGTCGGGTCATTATTTTTCAACGGGGTATGCCCGTAAGGATTGGGATCATTAAGACCGTCAAGTTCGGCCAACACCACGGCCTGGATGACTGTAAATTTGTTTTCCGCGCGATGCCGCAAATAGAGCTCGGCTTCCTCACGATTCAGGCGGTGAAATAATTCCCAGGCGGTATCGCCCAGATAAAAGAAGGGTGCTCCATGCTCGGTCACGAGATAACGGCGGTTCTCGCTGACTTTCAGGAGGGGCAGGGTGGCTGCAACCGAACTAGACGCAGCCATCAGAATCGCAATCAGGAGCCGGCAGGATTTCATAATCGAAATGAAGGAGGAGACGATTGTGCTTTTGTGGATGGAGATTTTGTTTGCAAGCGCCCCATTGAAACGATGCCTGTCGCATGGCGTCAATCCTCCGTTGCTTTCGGGCAGGCTGGCTCTGATTCCCTTTGTCGAAACCTTTGTCGAAACCTTTCTCGGAAACGGAAAGATTTTGGATCGACGAAGTTTGCGACGAAGTTTGCGACGAAGTTTGCGACGAAGTTTTGGAAAAAGGTGTGATCGCAAAATTTCCAAACTCCAGGGCGAGCTGACTGCAACAAGAGCCGGAGTTTCGGCGTTTCGCCGGTGAGGAGCTTGGAATTGAGCCGGGTCAATGCGCAAGTCTCACCGGCAACTTTTGATTGAGCGATGAAGTGCAATTGCCTGGTTCGCAGCCGGGGTCCACTTTTCGATTTTAACGCGGTTGGATCTTTCTAAAATGATTTCGAAATGAATTTGTGTTCTGTTTTGCTTTTGGCCGGCGCGGTCTTCACCAGCGCTGTGACCACCAACGCGCGCCCGGGCGAACTCTGGCTTTATTGTTCGCAAAATCTTTGGGTGGACAAAAACATCGAGGAGTTAGCGGCGCTCTTCACGCGGGCTGCGAAGGCCGGTTATTCCCATGTGCTGCTCGCTGATTCGAAGTTTTCGAAATTGGGCGATATGGACGCGCGCTACTTCCGCAATGTGGAGCGCGTGAAGAAAAAGGCGGCTGAACTGCGGCTCGAAATCGTGCCGGCGTTGTTCTCGGTGGGCTATTCGAACGACCTGCTTTGGCATGATCCGAATCTGATCGAGGCGTTGCCGGTCAAGAACGCGCTTTTCGAAGTGCAAAACGGAGAGGCGCGCTTGCGAGCGGAGCCGGCCCCGGCCTTGCGGGGGGCCGACTTTTCCGATTTGAAACAATGGACCTGGAAGGACGATCTCGTGCAATCCGATGCGGGCGCCGCGCGGATCCATGATCCGAAAGGCCAAAACGCGAGGATTGTTCAAGCGCTGAAGCTCGAACCGTTTCGCCAGTATCACTTCAGCGTGCGGGTGAAAACCGAGCAATTTCGAGGCACGCCGGAAGTGAAGCTGCTGGCTGGCAATCGCGCGTTGAATTACAACGCGCTCGGCGTTAAGCCGACTCAGGATTGGGCCACGCACCATGTCGTGTTCAATTCCCTCGTATATACGAACGTGAACCTTTACCTCGGTTGCTGGGGCGGCGGCACCGGTTCTCTTTGGTTCGATGACGCCCGACTCGAGGAGGTCGGGCTCTTGAATTTGGTCAGACGTCCCGGCGCTCCCCTGCGCATTCGGCGCGAGGGAGGCACTGAACTGGTGGAAGGGAAAGATTTCGAACGCGTGACCGATCCGCAGATGGGAAACAAACCTTGGAACGGCGCTTACGATGTCTGGCACGAACCGCCTGCGATCCGGACGACTTTGCCCAACGGCACTCGTTTGCGCGTGTCGTATTATCATGCGGTCACGATTCATGACGACCAGGCCATGATTTGTCCTTCGGAACCGAAGACCGTCGAGTTGCTCCGCGATCAGGCGCGTCGGATGCACGCGGCATGGGGAGCCAAAGGCTACATGATGTCCCATGACGAAATTCGAGTATTGAATTGGTGTCAGGCATGTGAGCAGCGGTCGCTCGAGGCGGGCGCGATTCTCGCGGACAATGTGCGGACCTGCATTCGGATTCTGCGCGAGGTCAATCCCGGCGGCCGCATTTACGTCTGGAGCGACATGTTCGATCCGCACCACAACGCGCGCGACGATTATTATCTTGTGCGCGGCAACCTGGAAGGTTCGTGGGAAGGTTTGGATTCAGAGGTGATCATCGTCCCATGGTACTTTGAAAAGCGCGAGGCCAGCTTGAAGTGGTTTGCGGAACGAGGCCATCAGCAGTTGATCGCCGGTTATTATGACCATCGCCCGGAGCAAGTTCGCCAGTGGCTCGATGCCGCCGCCAAAGTGAAAGGAGTCCTCGGCGTCATGTACACAACCTGGCAGCGCAAATACTCGGATCTCGAGCCGTTCGCGGAATTCGTGCTGAGCGAGTAAGTCCGCGATTGCGGCAGTTGCCGGACGAACGATTCCGTTCCTGCGCGCGCGACACGGAGGGCCTCATGTTCATGTTCCGGTGTCTTTTCAGCGCCGAACAGTGGGTGTCTATTTCAAGCCGAGCTGTTTCGAGGCAATTTTCGCAAGTTGCGGCGCGTTGGGGGTATCAGAGTGGATGCAAAAAGTTTGGATGCGCAGGGATAAATCAGTTCCGGTGACGGTGTGAATGGCGCCATCGCGCAGCCACATCTCGACACGCTTTTGCACTTCTGTCGCGCGCGTGAGCAAAGCGCCTGGCATCGTTCGAGGCACGAGGGCACCGTCCGGTTGGTATGCGCGGTCGAGAAAACCTTCCTCCCAGAATCGCACGTGCCGTTTGCGGCAAATGGCGGCCACTTGACCGTTCGCCCGCGCGTAAATCCGCGCTTTCGGCCACCAACGTTCAACAACCTCCACATATCGCTTCGCGAGGGGCGCGCATGATTCTACGGCGTGATACAGAGCGCCATGCAATTTGATGTGATGCAGCGAGGCGTTTTGACGTCGGGCAACCCGATCGAGCGCGCCGATCTGCTGGAGCAGCAGCAATTCGAGTTCATCGGGGACAATTTCAACGGCACCTCGACCGTGATTGGCTCGATTCCACCCTCCGGGATGAGCTCCGATGTGAACGCGATAATCGAGGGCGAGCCGCACGCAAGCCGTCATGCTGGCGACATCCCCGGCGTGTCCGCCGCAAGCAATGTTGGCGGAAGTGATCCAATGCATGAGCGCGCGGGTTCGTGCCAGCGATTCGCCTTCACCGAGATCAGAATTCAAATCCACTTTCATGGGCAACGCCTGGATTTTATCCAATGGGCTGGTCCATAATTTCAGCTTCGAAAAGGCGGCTTCTCATTCACGCAATCAAATCGGATGCGCTGGCTGGGACGGCATTGGGCGAGCCACGACAA
>JBFMDG010000799.1:0-3351 GCA_040754135.1 Verrucomicrobiota bacterium | reverse complement strand
GTGATTCCCACATCAGCTCTTCATACCAGAATCCCAATTGCAAAACTCCCAACGCAGCGATCATTGCCCAAAACCAGGAGGTCAACACCAGCATTCTCGAATGCGCAATTGCCGATAAAGCAAAGGAGAATGCAAAGACCGCAAACGGCACCGCCGCAACCAGCCCATACAAAAGTCCAGGTTTAAGCTCCGGCCGCGCTTGAATCAAACCGGTGTCGATGTAAAGCCGAGCCAGCACCGAGGGCAGATCCAGTCCAAGCGCGAGCAAATCCATCCCCGTCAACATGGCCAAAGAACCGGCGCCAATAATCATCCGGGCAAGGTATCTTTCCACTCGCGTCGCGGGCAGCGAGAAGGCGAATTCTTCGCATCCATCCAGCACATCGCTTCCTCCGAAGGCCGGGCCTGCAATCCACGCGTAAATGGGCCCAAGCAACAAGATCCAACCCGGATGCACGAAGAATGGCAAGGTCCATACTGCCAATAACCAAAGCCCGAGGAACAGCAGCATCAACTTGCTATGCGCAAACCACTCGGCCCAGAGCAATCCTCGAAATCCAACCGCACTCATTGTTGCCGATCTTGCCGCATGCCGCGGCAATTCCTCATCCAGCGGTTTGTCGGAGCCGCCTTCGTTTCCGATCGCCGCACTTGCCGGGCGCGTCGCTTGAGAGGTCAATAGCGGATGGCTGCGCATCAGGGCAACGGTTCGTCAGTAAAGAATTCCCACCGCACTGGAGCGGCAAATTCAAACCCGGTTGGGGACGAAGGAACCACCGAGATCGGTGCATCGGAGGGCGGTTCGGGAGATCGTCCCGCTTGACTCCAATAAATATGGCGTCGCACCACCGCTCCGTCGCGTTGCGCGCGCAAGACCAATCCTTCGAAATTCAAGATGGATGGCGCAGAGAGATTTTGGCGGCCGAGCCCATGAAGTTGACAGGCCGCGATGCCGGCGAGCGATTCGCGCTTTTGCAACTGATGCCATGCGGGTTCCTGCCAGCCGAGGGGATGAAAATAGGAACGCTTCAGCGGGACAGGACCTTCCGTCGGCACCGGATTCCCCGCCTGATCAACAACCAGAAACACCGATCCTAAACCCGGCCGCTCGGGCATGGCCAGCTCACCCCAGTTCCCGGATTTATCTTCGGGGCAAAGCAATGACGCCGGGTTTGGCAGATTCCTGCTCTGCACGAGTGGCGCGAAACTGGCGGGACGCCTGCGTTCATCCTCGAAATACATTTCAAAGGCCAGGCTGATTTGCCGCAGATTTGCCGTGCAATAAGCTTGCCGGCCTTTTCGTTTTCCCGAAGCCAGCGCCGTCGCCAAAAGCGTGGCGAGCACTCCGATAATGGCGATGACCGTGAGCAGTTCGACCATTGAAAAACCGGCCGCTGCTCTTGCATCTTGCAGGCGTTTCGAAGCGTGCATGTTTTTCATACGACCCCTATGGAGAGGGCGATGGCTCAGCTTTGATGTGGGCAACGCCGTAATCCCCTAATGGCAGCCACAATCCTTCGAGCACCGAGCCCCATCCAAAATCCAACTGATATCCGATGCAACCCACAAAAGGATTGTCGCCAATGCGCCGAAGCGCGGTCGGATCGCGGCGATCAAACAAAAGCAGCCCTTCGGAATTCTGAACCGCCAGCAGCCCATCGAAAAAAGACAGATCGTGCGCGGTGGAAGTGAGTTGCGTGGCGCTGACGCGGGCCCATTTTCCGGCATCGCTGATGGCCCAGATTTCAATGGCCGGATTGGAATTGGTGTCTGGCACAGGCATGCTCAAGTAGAGCCATTCCGCATTCATGGCCACCGCAAGCGGCCCGCTCTGGGCCATTTCGAGTGAATCCACCAGGTAACTGGCCACGCCATCATAAGCACTCGCGCTGAAAATGTGAACCGATTGCGGAGGCGTATTCGTGCGCCACTCTTCACGGCGGGTATAAATCAGCTCACCGGCATGCGAGACTCCCATCAGTCGGCCAGGAATGCTCACCGGCTTTCGCAACGTGGGCAGTTCCGGAGTCGTGTAGTCCACCACATCCAAATGCGAATGCGTCAAATAATGCGCGATCTCGTACTCGTTCGTGATCACAACCGCGCGCTGAATGTTTTGAAGATTGGTTTTCCAAACGATGTTGGTCACCATCCGGCGTGTCACAACCGTTTCAATGTTCGTCAAGGTTTGGAAATTCGTGGAAGTGATTGCCTGCCCCTGGCCGCTTTGGCCAAAAGAATTGTCACCCCAAACCTGGATTGATCCGTCCGCAAGCATGGCCACGCTGTGCTTCAAGCCCGCAGCAATCGCAATAGCCTGGTTGAGTTGCGGAACCGGCTCCGGACCGGATTTAGGCGCGCCGGGCCCGCCGCCCAGTTGTCCGGCGTCGTTCCGCCCCCAACCCCACACAGTGCCATCGGCCTTCAAAGCCAAACTGTGCGATGCCCCGGCGGCCACCGTGACCACATCGGAAAGGCCGGACACGGGTTGCGGTTCTAACCCATCGGTGATCGACGCGAGTCCGAGCTGGCCATCCTGATTCGCACCCCAAGTCCAGACCGTGCCATCGTTTTTTAGCGCGAGGTTGTGAGCTTCGCCCAGCGCGATCTCGCGCACTCCCGAAAGATTCTCCAGCGCTTGCGGTGTGGCGCGAGAAATTCGAGATCCATCACCCAATTGCCCGCGATCATTCCCGCCCCAGGCAAGGACAATTCCATCCGCCCTCAAAGCGACGCTGTGAGCCAGGCCGCCGGTAACTTGCACGATGTTCTCGAGATTCGGGATTTGAATCGGGCTGCTTTGATTGTGCACGCCCAGGAAGCCGAGCTGACCGGCCCATGTCCCTCCCCACCCCCACACATGGCCTGCCTGATCCAAGGCAAAACTATGCTGCCATCCAGTGCCCAGGCGCGCGATTGCGGGCAACTCTTGCAACAGGACGGGCTTGAAACTGGCGAATTCCGGCAAAGGCGGCCCACCGCCGTTTGACGCCGGTTTGCCATCACCAATTTGGCCGAAAACATCCGAACCCCAGGCCCAAACTTTGCCGTCGGGCGTTAGCGCCAGATGATGTGTGATCCCGCTGACAATTGCGGACACCGGTGGCAAATCACCGATGGCCAGGGGAATAGACCGATCCTGATCCGTTCCATCTCCAAGCTGGCCGTGATGATTCCAACCCCAGGCGTACACTTTTCCATCGGGCATGAGCGCCGAGAGATGAAACGCGCCCGAACCGAGCTTCTGCCGGCGCGCTTCTTCCGCCGGCCAAACCATGCCTTCGGCGAGTTTTATTCGAGTGGCGAGCAATGTGATGTTCGTGAGCGTGGTGAAGTTCGTCACCTTCGAGT
>JBFMDG010000798.1:0-3358 GCA_040754135.1 Verrucomicrobiota bacterium | reverse complement strand
CAGCCGTTTTTTCTCGTGATGCTCTGGCTTTGCTTCACCGGGTTCACCGCTTATTTCTGGCCGCCGCCATTCTGGGCGCTGCCCACGCTCACGCTCACCGCCTCCGCGGCCGCCGTTTCCATCGGCGTGATCAACATGAGCGCCAACCTGGCCGGCTATCTCGGAAATCACACCACCGGCTGGCTGAAAGGCCACGGCTTTAGCGAAAACACATCGCTGCTTTTTTATGCCGGATGCTACCTGCTCGGCGGCATTCTGGTGAGCCTCATCAAATTGCCTCGACCGGTGCCGCTGGCCGTTTCAACCTCCGCCATGGCAGCGCCGCCATTGAAAACAGAATCATGAACACGTCGCGCTTTGACTTGACGGGCAAAGTGGCGCTGGTCACCGGCGCAGCCCAAGGGCTCGGCCGCGCCATGGCCCTTGCGCTCGCCGAGGCTGGCGCCGATTTGCTCCTCGCGGACCGCAATGAATCGGGCGCGCAAAACACCGCCGCGGAAATTCACAAACTAGGCCGGCGCGCACTCGTTCACAATTGCGATGTTTCCGAACCCGTGCAAATTCTCGCATTGTTCCACGCGCTCGATGGCGAATTTGGCCGAATCGATTTTCTTGGAAACGTCGCCGGCGAAGGAATTCTCGGGGCGCCGGAAAGCCTGCCGCTCGAAGCGGTCGAACGCACCTGGCGCAATCTGGTCCTTGGCCGGTTTTGCCTCTGTCAGCAAGCCGGCCGGCGCATGCTCGCCGCTGGGCGGGGCAGCATTGTAAATATCGGATCGCTCGCCAGCATCACCGCGCTTGGCCGTGGCCACATCGCTTACAGCATGGCCATGGGGGCCGTCGCTCAAATGACGCGTGAGTTGAGCACGGAATGGGCGGGCCGGGGCGTGCGTGTGAACGCGATTCTGCCGGCGCAGGTCATCAACCCGAATTTGGAAGAACGCATGGCTGCCAATCCGGAATTGCGCGAAACTTGGCTGCGCGGCATTCCGGCCGGAAGGCTCGGACAGCCCGAGGACATTCAGGGAATCGCCGTGTTTCTCGCGTCGGACAGTTCGCGCTGGATTACCGGAGCGCTCATTCCGATGGACGGCGGCAACCTCGCCATGAACGCCGGCGGCAGCGCCGGTCCAGCTCCGCCATCCTCCGCTTCGTGATGACATGACCTCCGCCCCTACCGCAAAAGAAGCCCGCGCCTGGTATCGTGCGATGAAGTTGATTCGCCTTTGCGAGGAAGAACTCGCTCGCTGCCATGCCCGCGGACTCATTCACGGCGCCTGCCATACTTGCGTCGGCCAGGAAGCCATCGCCGTCGGCGTCTGCGCCGCGTTGCGACACAACGACGTCCTCTTCAGCACACATCGCGGCCACGGCCACGCTCTCGCCAAAGGATTGCCCGTGGCGGAGTTGATGTCGGAACTTTTCGGACGCGCCACCGGCTGTTCCGGGGGACGCGGCGGAAGCATGCATTTGTTCGCGCCTGAGATAGGGCTCATGGGGACAAGCGGCATCGTCGGCCCGAACATTCTTCAGGCAGCGGGCGCGGGCTATAATTTCAAGTTGCTGAAGACCGGCCAGGTGGCGGTTGCCTTCTTCGGCGATGGCGCCGTGAACAACGGGGCCTTTCACGAAGGCTTGAACATGGCGAGCATCTGGAAATTGCCGGTGCTGTTCGTCTGCGAAAACAATCGGTTCGCCACCGAAGTCCCTTTCGAATACTCCGCCGGTAATCCGAGCGTGGCCGCTCGAGGTGACGCTTACGGAATTCCTGCGTTCGAATTGGATGGAAATGATGTCGCCACTGTCGCCGCAATCGCTCGTGTTGCGGTGGATCGCGCGCGCGCCGGTGAAGGGCCGTCGCTTCTCGAGTGCCAAACTTACCGCACACGGCCGCATTCCGAAGGCATGGGCGATTACACTTACCGCACCCGCGAAGAAGTTGCCGCCTGGCGCGAACGTTGTCCCATCAAACGCTGGCGAACAGAAATCGTCGCATGCGGCTGGGCTTCCGATGCCGAGATCGAGGCTATCGACGCCGAAGTCCGGTCGGAAGTGGAATGGGCGCGGCAGGCCGCGGAACGGGCGCCCTGGCCCGAACCCGCGAGCGCCATGGCGCACGTCTTTTCCGAACGCGCCAAGCTCTGCGACTTTTCCTTTTCCGAAACGCTGCGCGATTCCGAGACGCGCCAGATCACATTCGTGGCCGGGACGGTCGAAGCACTCGACCACGAAATGGCGCGCAATGAAAAAATCTTCGTGCTCGGCGAAGGCATCGGCTCGCGAGGCGGAAATTTCGGCACCACGTCCGGATTGCTCGCCAAATATGGAGCCGGCCGCCTCTGCGACACGCCGATCTGCGAACGCGGGTTTGTCGGGCTCGCTTGCGGGGCGGCGATGACCGGCGCGAGGCCCGTGGTCGATTTCATGTTTGTCGATTTCCTCAACGATGCTTTCGGCGAAATCCTCAATCAGATCGCCAAAATTCAGTACATGAGCAGCGGCCGTCTGCGCATGCCGGTGCTGTTGCGCGGCTGCATCGGCATCGGTCACAGCGCGGCCACGCATCACTCGGGCAGTTACTACTCGATCTACAGCCACATCCCCGGCCTGCGGGTTGTTGTGCCTTCGACTCCGTTCGATGCCAAGGGACTTTTCCTTCACGCGCTGCGCTCAGACGATCCCGTCCTCTTTCTCGAACATCGCGAGCTCATGAACACAAAAGGGCCTGTGCCCGCAGCTCCGTTCGAAATCGAATTTGGCCGGGGCCGCATCGCGCGCCAGGGAACGGACGTGACCGTAGTGGCGCTCGCGTTGATGGTTCATCGCGCTCTCGCCGCTGCGGAGGAACTGGCCGCGGCCAGGATTTCGGTGGAAGTGATCGATCCGCGAACCGTGTCGCCGCTCGATACCGGATTGATCCTGCAATCGGTGGCCAGAACGGGCCGGCTGGTGATTGTGGACGAAGCTTTCGCCCCGTGCGGTTTGGGAGCGGAAGTTGCGGCGCGCCTGGCGGACGAAGCGTTCGACGATCTCGATGCGCCGATCAAGCGGTTGAATGGCGCATTTGTGCCCACGCCTTACAGTCCGGCGCTTGAAAAATCGGTTGTGCCGCAAGTCAGTGATATTGCGCGCGCCATTCGAGAGTTAATCGAGGAGTAGCATGCCCATCGAGATCACAGTGCCGCGGCTCGGCTGGTCGATGGAAGAGGCCGCCTTCTCGAACTGGCTCAAAAAAGATGGTGAGCCGGTCAACCCCGGCGATCCGCTGTTCGTTCTCGAAGCGGATAAGGCGCTCCAGGAAGTCGAATCGCTCGACAGCGGGATTCTCCACATTCCCGGCGACGCCCCCAAGCCCGGC
>JBFMDG010000797.1:0-3360 GCA_040754135.1 Verrucomicrobiota bacterium | reverse complement strand
AAATCCAAACCGTCCGCCGAAGCGTGCACGCCGAATCGAGCCACCGGTTTCGGCGGTTTGTTTGGATGATTCGCAAGGACAAATTTCAATTTTCGTTTTCCGGGCGGTTTGAATTGATCCTCCGTCAAAGGCTCGCCTGCGGCAAAATCGGGCCACCCGTACCATCGGCCCTGCTCCACCTTCCAGAGGACATCCGGCGTTCCCCACACCGGCCGGCTCCCGCGGTCGTCATAACTATTGTCGGTGACGTAAAGCTCGCCCTCCGGTGAAATGGCCAGCCCGAATGGATTGCGAAAACCCCACGCCACGAGCTCCAGATCGCCGCCTTGAGGCCGGACACGCAACACCGAACCGCTGCACTTAACGGCGCCGCGGATGACCTGACCCGGTTCTGTGCGCGTGGCGAAGGGCACGAACGCCCCGGTTTCCACGGTGGTTTGGCCGTGCGGGCTGAATGGATTTTTCGAGGCATAATTCTCGCCCGTTAACGTGATGTCCTCGCCCGGCACGTCATGGAATTGTGGAAATCGTTTCAACCAGCCAAACTTGAAATTGTCCTCCCCAATCACCCCTGAATTGCTGGCGGTGCCCTGTCCAAAATAAATCCAGCCATCCTTCCCCACGACCGGCCCATCGGTGTGGTGATCTCCGTAACTGGGCAAACCATCGACGAGGACGGTGACATTTCCATCGGGAGTGATCTTGAGAATCTTACCGCCTTCGAGCACGCCGCCTTCCGCTACGAAGAACGCCCCTTCGTTAAAGCTGACCCCGGTCCATGGCCCGTTCCGTCCGCCTGTTGCCACCACCGTGACGCGTCCATCGGGTTCAAGGCGCAACAACCGCGGCGTGGTCCACATCTCGCCATACGAGTAGCCCGACTCGACGACGTAAGGCGTGTCACGATCATCAAACGTAATGCCGGTCGGAAAAGTGAGGCCCGTCGTAACCACTTCAATGCGGTAGCCTGCAGGAAGAAGAACGTCGGCAGGATTCACCCGGCGCGGCGGTTCGAATTGGGTTTGGCCTCCGCCGGAGGAAGGTCGCATACCGTAGCAGCCGGCGAGAAAAGCCGCGCTGATCGAAAACAAAAGCATGGCGATCGTGATGCCGAGGCGCGATCGGGATTCTGTCCGAGGATATTCCCGCTTCATACCGCAAAACTAATCACCGCGTCTCGAACGCAGCCATCGGGTTTGCCCCTGATTTTATGGGCGGGAAATATGCGAGGAGCCCGCGCGCGGTTGGAGTTGGAATTGTTTATCTTCCGAATGGTTAAAGCGGCACCCATCGCAAAACCTCCCGGTGGAGTCGTGCATAGTTTGGCACTCAAGCGGCGCGGCGTTGCTCGATTTCGTGCGGGGTGGCGCCTTCGAAAAACCCAAGCACGGAACTCCGCGGTAAGAGCGGTTCGGTCTGAAAATTCTGCACCAGATCGCGATAAGCCAGACCGACCGGCCGGATCTTGCGATTCAAATCGTACAAACCCACTGGATTGACCGTGCCGTTGTCCTGGGATAATGCGCTGTTCCAATCGACCTGGTCCACGAGGCAGTACCACGTAAACCCGAGCACCGGCACGCCCGCCCGCCGCAAATAGCGCACATTGAAAAACTGTTTCCACAACCAATGCGGCGCCTGCTTTTCATTCGGATAATTCGTTTCCGTGTGCATGACAGGCCGTCGATACCTTTCGAAATATTGATTGGTGATGATGGCCCAGCCGAACACCTCGCCGATCGGCTGCGTGTCCCCGCCCGGCAATACAATCGATTCGTTGTGCACATAAAAATCGTTGCCCATGATGATGCGATCGCCCAGGCCATGATTCATGAACCAATGGAATTCATCGCGCGTCATCCCGTTGTCCAAAAGGTAAAGGCAAACATCCGCGCACGGCCGAACCGAATAGACAAGATCCAGCGAAATGAAACGAAGTTGATTCTCGAAATTCACCCGGTCATCGGTCACCGGATCGTATCCGCCGCGATGATAATGCTCGGCGCTTTCGCTCTGGACGAAGATGGCATCGGAGCGCACGCGCAGGATTTCGCGGACGGCCAGGAGATTGGCGCGGCACATGTGTTTGATGGCCGTGACGAAAGCGCGATGATCATTTTTGCGGCGTTCGTTCCAGAGCCCGAAAAGGGTGGAGAACTTGGCGCAAACATAAATTTCATTGATGGGCGTGTAGAATTGAACCCAGGGATAACGGGCGGCGAAATCGCGCGCGTATTGCGCGAACCACTCCGGCCATTCCGGATTCTGAAAATCGCCCACCCAATCCGGCACTCCGAAATGACACAGATCGACAATCGGCACAATACCGAGGCGCTGCATCTCGGCGAACACGAGATCGTTGAATTCAAAATCGTATGATTTCGGTCCGAGATGCATTCGGTAGTAGGGCGGACCGTAACGGAGGTAACGGAGTCCAAGATCGCGCACCAAATGCAGATCTTCGCGCCAGCGCTGGTAATGAAACGTTTTCTCGAGTTCATCCATGCGCTTGGTTTTGCCTTCGGGCGTGCGGATGGTGGGATAACTGCATTCGAGTCCAGTCGCGAACACAAAACCCCACGGCAGGTTGACCGACGTGGCGAGTGCACCTTCCATGAAGCAAAGTCTCCCATTTAACCAAACGGCTGCAACCTCGTGTCAGGCCTGAATTGCAGTTCAGGGATTAGCCGCCGCGCTTTGCGAGTCGCCAGCCGATTTCGGCCTCGGGAGGAATCTCTCATAGGCGAAATCTTCGGCGGCCCGCGCAAAAAACGCGCAAGATTCAGCAAACCGGGTGAAGCGCCCCCTTCCTCTTTGCTCCTAAATTCCCGGCAACGAGCGGCGCACCGCTCCGACGGTTGATCACTATGAAAACGACAATCCTGATATTGACTCCCCTCCTGGTCCTGCTGACGAACCTCAACGTTCAAGCGGCTGATGCCAAAGAAAACTGGGAGAAACACTGCGCCAAATGCCACGGCACAGACGGCAAAGGCGATACCAAGATGGGCAAAAAACTGGAAGTGAAGGATTACACCGACGCCAAAGTCCAGGCCGAAATGAAAGATGACGAGATGGCCAAAGTCATCAAGGAAGGACGCAAGGAAGGCGACAAAACGAAAATGAAACCCTTCTCAGAATTTCTAAATGACGAAGAAATCAAGGCCATGGTGGCTTACGTCCGCACTTTGAAGAAATAGTCGTTGCCGCACGGATCGACGAATTGTTCGTAGGTTGCGCGCCAGCCGATGAGAACCATCGGCTGGCGTTTTTGCGTTTGGACGGCGCGACACCTCAGGGCGCAGTGCGGTGATTTTTGGACTGCGGTGGCAAAGTGTCAGCGCGACACCGCTTTGGCCA
>JBFMDG010000796.1:0-3360 GCA_040754135.1 Verrucomicrobiota bacterium | reverse complement strand
GAGAGGCCAGTCCCAACGCGCCCATGCCCATGCCGCAGCGAGAGAGAAATTCACGGCGCGTCAACGCGAGATGTTCCGGATTCAGTTTGTGGTGTTGCATCTTCTTAGGCTGATTCAGCCACACCAGACGGCTTCGGGAATTCCCAAATTCATCGCCGCCGGCCTGCATCACGCCAAAGGCAGCGATGCTGAAGGAAAAAATGCCAAGTCCGCCGCCGGAATTCAAGTCTTACCAAATGCGTCGCGGCATCGTCTGCGTTAAGTCCCACGCGCGCAGCTCGCCCGCCCAATCGCCACTGATGAGCCATTGCCCGTTCGGCGTTACTGCCATTTCGTAAATCCAATCCGGATGCGCCGGCCATTCTCGCAGGATCTGGTCACTTTCTGCATCGATCGCGCGAATGATTCCTTCCTTTCCCGCGGAGAAAAGTTGCTTTCCGTCCGCGCTATAAGCCAGTGCGAGAACACTGCCTTTGTGTTGGCGGACGATGCGGACCATCCGGCCGATTTGCGGTTGCCAGATGCGCACGGTGCTGTCCTCGCTCCCCGAGGCACACGCGACCGGCGCTGTGCCATTGCCGGTTTGCGCAGCTGGTCGCAAAGCCAGACAATGCACAATGCCAGTGTGATTGCCGAAAGTTCGTTGCAGCGTGCCATCGGCCACGCGCCACACCTTCAACGTGCGGTCCGCGCTCGAGGTGACGAGCGATTGTCCATCCGGCGTGAACAGGAGATCGAGCACCGGACCGGAATGATCACTAAAAGTTTGTTCGTGCTTCGGTTCCCGGCCAGGGGAATGCAGCCGGAAAATCTTCACGTCACCGTCCGCACTGGCCGTCGCGAGAAGTGCGCCATCCGGGCTGATGGAGAAATTTGTGATCAGATCGTCATGCGGTTCGATTTTCCATTCGAGGATTCCGCTGCTCCCATTCAACGCCTGGACCGATCCAATTTCGCCGGGAACGCCGCCACCGGCGAGCACCAGCGGAGACGACTCGAAAAACGCGAGTCCTGTGATTCGCTCTAAATCGCAACGCACGCGCCGCTGGATTTGCCCATCGGCCATCGAGCGGAAAATGATTTCGCGGTACCCGTTGACTGCCACAGATGCACCGTCTGAGGTGAAAGCAATCGCATCCACCGGGACGCGCGTTTTGGCTGCCGACGCAGCCTGGATCATTTTTCGAGTTGAACCAATGGGGGACAGCAAAACGAGGACAATTCCCAGCGCACGGGTAAATTTCCACCCGGCCCGAAATCGAAACAGGAATCGGCTCACACCAATTCCGAAATGAATTTCCCTTCCGCCAGAATTTTCAGCGGCCGGCCGGAGGGCGCGTTGTATTCCTTTTCCGGATCGACCCCGAGCAACTTCAGAATCGTGCAGGACAAATCTTCCGGACGCACCGGACGGTCTTTGGGGATTTCACCATAAGAATCAGTGGCGCCGATGACCTGTCCCCCGCGCACGCCGCCACCGGCCAGGCAAACAAATCCTGCGCGCGGCCAGTGGTCGCGTCCGCCAAGGCTGTTCAGCTTTGGAGTGCGTCCGAATTCGCCCATCAGAACGACCAGCGTGCTCTCCAACAACCCGCGCTCGCGCAAGTCCTGAATGAGCGCGGCAAAGGCGCGATCCAACGCCGGGAGTTTTCCGCTGCCCGGAAAAAACGCGTCCGGCATGGCTTTGAAAATCTGCTGATGCATGTCCCAGCCGGTATCGACAACGGTCACAAACCTCGAACCGGCTTCAACGAGCCGCCGCGCCAGCAGACAACTGGTGCCGATTCGACTGCGCCCATAGCGGTCACGCGCCGTGTTCGTTTCCAACGTGAGATCGAATGCCGCTTTGGCCTGTGGCGAAGTTAACAGACGGTAGGCTTGTTCGTAAAAGGCATCGCGTGATTTTGTGGCGGCAGTGGCTTCGACGCTTCGCGAAAAGCCATCGAGCGTTTGCTGGATGCGCCGGCGATCTTCCAATCGCGCCAACTGCACGCCCTCGGGCAGTTCAAGATCCCGCACCTGAAAATCGGGACGCGAGGGATCGCCGCCGCAGGCGAAAGGAGAAAAGGCCGCCGGCAAATAACCCGAGCGACCCGCGGCCACCGCTTCGGGAATGGCAATGTAGGGCGGCAGCGAGGCGGTGAATCCGGTCTCTTTCGCCACGATGCTGCCGAGGCTGGGATATTCGAGCACGGGCGTGGGGCGATGGCCGGTGAGCAGGTAATGGCTGCCGGTGTCGTGATTACCCAGTTCGTGCGTGAGCGAGCGAATGAGCGCCACCTCGTGCATGATTTTGGCCGTGCGCGGCAGGTGTTCGCAAATCTGCACGCCACTGACAGAGGTGGCGATCGGCTTGAACTCGCCGCGCACTTCAATGGGCGCGTCCGGTTTCAAGTCGAATGTTTCCAAATGGCTCGGCCCGCCATCCAGCCAGATCAAAATGCAGGAGTTTTCTTTCCGTCCAACCGAAAGCTTCGAGCTCTGAGCCTGGAGACGAAAACAATCAGACAGGCTGAGGCCAAATGCCGAGAGGACACCCACATGAAAGAAGTCTCGACGCGACATTCCATCGCATCGCTGATGAGGGGCCGGGCGTCTCGAACTCATTGTCTTGGCGCTCAAAATAGGCGCTCACTCTGGAAGAAACAAGCTTCGAAGAGGAATGTCGAAGAGAAACGTGAGGACCGCTCTGCCCCCGCTGCGGAACGCGATCGACGCAGGCCTGCTTTAATGCCGGTCAGAATTGAAACGAACTGGGTTTCTCTTTCACAAGAGAGACTTGCAACCCGCGTTTCCAAAACGCTCCACCGGGCTGATACGCCAGCGCAATTCTTCAAATGTACCCAGCACCGTCTGCCTCAAAAGCGGCCTCGCTTTTGGCCTTCGAACCAAGGTGCGGCATGCCGGCTATTTTTGAATCTTCGTATAATCCGCGGCGGTAACCGGCGGATGGCCGGCGGGAAGCTTGGTGTTCTTGTTGGTGGCGCAGCAGTCAGCCGATGTTGCCGAAGCACTCGCCGCTCCGCTGGCATGGACATGTTTCGCATCGGCTTCGCAAGTCGCACAATTTTCACCGTGCGCGTTGAGCGAAACCGTGCCGTGAATCGGACAAGCGTGGGCCGGTTTATCCTGAGCCGACTGAAATCGCGCCGGCCATTCGAAATAAATGGCGGCGGCACTGGCCGTAAAGAGACCGAGGAGAAGCAGACCGAAGAGCTGAATGTGTTTTTCGAAAAAGTTGTTCATGATCGGTGTGTTGTCTGAGTTTGGGCCGGTTATATTGCACTTTTATTTCGCCGCTTTTTTACAGTCGCGGGGCGGAGCCGGCTGCACCGATTTTGCCAAAAGCTGCACGCCGTT
>JBFMDG010000795.1:0-3361 GCA_040754135.1 Verrucomicrobiota bacterium | reverse complement strand
AAGCATGATGAAAGGACTTGTGAAAAACCAAAGTCGCAGATCCGAAAAGCTTGTTGCGACCCACCCGCTTTGCTTCCTGCAAAGATGAATCATTTCGAATGAACTCTATTGCTGGTTATGCGCGTTAATCCCAAACTTTACCGAGCCATGCGCCGACAACGCATGTTGGTACGTGCTGTCGGCTGGCTTTTCATGCTTGTTGGGATTGGCGTGAGCATCGTCGGGTTTGTTCTCCTCGCAGCGCCCGATGCAACGATTACCTTGAATGGCGTGCCGACGAAGGACACCGGCCCGAAGCTGGCATTTGCTCTGTTCCCTCTGATCCATGTCGGAATCGGAACCGGTTTGGCGTTTGCTCCATCTCGATACCTCGACAGGGTTTACCTTTGGCAGCAAGCGAACACGCAAAGATTTTGGGAACGATTAGCGTGGTTGACGGATCTCGTGAGAGGCCGCAAGTAAATGGCGTCACAAAAAACCGTCTCGCGGATTGCGCGAGACGGTTTGCGAAAGCCAGCCGGAGAATCAGGAGCCGACGCTCACCATTTCCTCATTGGTGGCGACGTTGACGATTTTGAATTGTTCGGCATGAAAGGCCGGGTCGGCGCGGAAAGACAACTTCCCGAAATACTTCTTTTCGAGTTCGATGAGGAGTTTCTCGTCCTCAGTGCGCAAGCGCTCGAGGACAGTCGGGTTGACGACGATGCGCAGTTGGAAATCGGATTCGTCACGGTGCCGTTTCTTGAGGATTTCACTGAGCTTGCGCTGGATTTCCACGCTCATCGTCAGGGAACTCTTCACCTTGCCGCGGCCTTTGCAGTAGGGGCAATCGTCGTAAACGGATGATCGAACGCTTTCGGAGTGGCGTTGCCGCGTCATTTCCATGAGCCCGAGTTGGGAGATGGGCAACACATGTGTTTTGGCTTTGTCGCGGCGCAATCCCTCGCGGATTTTTTGATACACCTGCTGCTGATCGCGGCGGGATTTCATGTCGATGAAATCGAGCACGATCAATCCGCCGATATTGCGCAGGCGCAATTGGCGGCAGATTTCCTCAGCCGCTTCGAGATTGACCTTGAGAATGGTCGAGTCCTGGTCTTTTTGACTTTTATGCCGTCCGGTATTGACGTCGATGGCGACGAGCGCTTCGGTTTCATCGATGACGATGTAGCCGCCGCTTTTCAGATGGACTTGTCGGGAGAAGGCGCTCTCGAGCTGGCGGGTGATGTTGAACCGGTCAAAAATGGGCTGCGATTCATTATACAGTTTGACCTTCGAGGCCGAGCGTTTCGAGATGCGCGAAATCATCTCGCGGATGCGCTCGAATTGTATTGGGCTGTCAATGACGATCCGCTCGACATCCTCGGTCAGAAAATCGCGCACGGTGCGCTCGATGAGATCGGGTTCCTGAAAGACGCAGGTCGCCGGCGGTTGCTTGTTGATCTTATCCTGGATTTGTTTCCATTCATCGAGCAGCAAGGCCAGGTCGCGCACAAAATAGCGCGCCTGCTGGCCTTCGCCCACGGTGCGGATGATCACGCCCATGCCATCGGGAATGTGCAGGCTGCGCAGAATTTTCTTCAGGCGCTGGCGTTCCTCGACATTTTCGATTTTGCGCGAGATGCCGCTTTGGTCGGAATTGGGCAGCAACACCAGATACCGCCCAGGCAATGCCAGGTTGGTTGTCACCCGCGGTCCCTTGGTTCCGATCGGTCCTTTGGTCACCTGCACGATGATTTCGCTGCCGGGCGGATAAAGGCGCGGAATGTCGCGCTGAGTGATGCGAGGTTTGTCGCGCTTCTTGCCTTCGCGTTCGACGATTTCTATCCCGCTGTCGAAGACGGCCGGGACAATATCCCAATAATGGAGGAAAGCGTTTTTCTCGAAGCCGATATCGACGAAGGCGGCTTTCAAGCCATCTTCGAGGTTGCGCACTTTGCCTTTGAAAATGCTGCCGACGAGGCGTTCGTCGGTGGTGCGCTCGATGGTAAACTCTTCGAGGCGGCCTTCTTCGAGGACGGCGACGCGGGTTTCGAGGCGTTCGGAATTGATGATGACTTCTTTATGGATTTTTTTGACGGGTTTGATGAGGCGCTGGACCTTTTTGATCATTTTGGCGGCGGCCGCGCGCAACGTTTCCACCAGTCCTTGCGGAGGCGGATCGGGAACATGGACCGGTTTGAATTCCGGTTCCTCCTGCACCTCGGCGGGTGTTTCAAGATGCGGTTCCCGAAATTCGCGGTCCTTGCCTTCCGGCGCGGCCGGGGCAGGGGGAGTTTCCACGGCATCCGGCGGCAGGCCGGCCGCCAGATTTTCCGCGCGGCTGATTTCCTTTTGATGCCGGGTGACATCGAAAATGTTTTCGCTGGTGGTTTTTTCCGCCGTGGCTTCCGACCGCGCCTCAACTGCGGACCGGTCCGGTCGCTGCGGATGCTGGGCCATGCCGCCGCTGGGGCGGAAGCGCATACCGCCGCGACGGCGATGAGAATAGCTTCGTTCACTCATAGGTTAATAAGACCTTCGATAGATATGAATATTTTGCAAAATGCCTGCGGCGATCAACGAGCAGAGCACCGAAGTCCCGCCGGAACTGAGCAGCGGCAGTGGGATACCCGTCACGGGCATTAAGCGAATGTTCATGCCGATATTGATGAAGACATGACTGAAGAGCATGGTGACCACGCCGATCGCCAGAAGTTTGCCGAGGCGATCGCGCGCCTGGCCGGCGATTTTGATCCCGCTGAACAGGACCACTGTATAAAGCGTGAGAACAATCACACTGCCCATGAATCCTTTCTCCTCGGCAATGACGGAGAAAATGAAGTCATTGTGTGCCACGGCTCGCGGCAGATAACCCAACGCATTCTGTGTCCCTTGCCGCCAGCCTTTGCCGGTGAATCCACCTGACCCAACTGAAATCAGCGCCTGCTCGACGTTATACGATTTTTTCTGCTGCAATTCGCGAGCACGCTGACGCTCCGCGGGCGTGGCATTGCGCGGAGCGAAATCTTTTCCGAAATAAACCATCAACCGATGGCGTTGATACTCCTCGAGAGGCAATCGCAATTGCGGAGGAGCAAATAAGACATCCACGATCAGCAGCGTCACCAGCAAGGTCGCGCCGCCTACCAACCGTTTCAAAAAAACCATCGGCACCCCGGCGACAAACATCATCACCAGGCAAATCGGCATCATGACCAGCGCCGAGCCAAGATCGGGTTCTTTCAAAATCAAAATAAAAGGAAGGAGCGTCAGGCCGAGCGCTTTGAAAAAAACACCGGGGAGCCGGAGTTCATCCACAGGCCGGCTCAGGAAATTGGCCAAAACCAGGATCAAAGAAATTTTGGCCAGTTCGGAAGGC
>JBFMDG010000794.1:0-3361 GCA_040754135.1 Verrucomicrobiota bacterium | reverse complement strand
TGCGACCAGCGCCAGGCAATTAGGGCAGAGCCCTTTGACGCCGGCCGAGATGCGCTGGCCGCATTGGGGACATTGGTTTTGCGTTTGTGTGCTCATAGGCTTCACAACCATTCAACGGAATTGGCCGGGCACTGTGACGGAAAAGTTGAAGAGTTGAAAAGTTACATGGTTACAAGAGTTAAATGGGTTACAAGGTTACATGGTTAAATGGTGCTTCACCCGTTCCACCCCTGGCGCAAAGGGCTTTCGTTTCTTGGATCGTGCGTTTCCGAGGGAGAGTAATGTTTCAGGGGAGCAAAACAAGATACATCCGGCCTGTTCGGGAGTTTATGAGTTTAGACCTCAACAACCGCTCCGAGAAGGCAAGGGCTACGAACCGAGTGATTCCGGAGTGGAACAGGTTGGGGGATTCATTCCTTTTCTATGGTCCAGGGACGAAGCGATAAAACCGTTGCGATTGGCGTCCACCCTCCAGGTCAATGGCAGTCAGTTCTGAGCTGGAGAAGACAACCGGCACAAGTAGTTGCCAAACCATAGGAGTAGTGATTTGCCTGGCGAACTCCAATCGCCCACTCGTTCCCACTGGGCCGTAGAGAACGATCTCAAGGCTGGCGGCCTGACGTAAACCAATGAGGAAGAGCCGCGCTGGTTCGGAACGGGTCGAACCGTCTGGATTGGTCACGAGCACTCCGTATTCACCGGTGTCACTGGCCTCTACCCCATTGAGGATGAGGGTGGCCGAGTGCGCCCCTGGAATATCTTTGCCATTTTTCTGCCATTGAAACGTGAGTGGTTCCAGGCCAGTGGCCTTGACTGTGAATTGAACCGAGCTGCCGAGGACGGCGGAAATGCTCGATGGATGTTCCACAATTTTTGGAACATCAGCCTTCAATCTGACAATGGCGGGAGTGCTGATCGCCTCACCCACCAGATTTCGAACGATCACTGCGAATTCGCCGTCGCCGCCAGGCTGGACGTTGCGCAGGAGCAATGTCGCGCTGGTGGCGTCTGGAATGGGCCGTCCCTCTTTGAGCCATTGATACGACAATGGTTCGGAGCCAGTCGCCTCAACTTGCAATGTGAAATCGCCTCCGAGAGCGATCGAACCTCCCAGCGGCTGTTTCATGATCATCGGCCGGGTCAAATTCGCTATCTCGACCGGAAGCATAAAAACGAAGGCACTCTCGACAGCCAGAGCGGCCAAGCGGACTCCAAGGAACTCGGTTTCTGCGGCGAAAAATCCACCGATGAACAAATCGTCTTCGGCACTGGTGGCAAGAGCGGCTGTGGATTGATTTGCTGGTCCGCCAATTTTTCTTACCCAGAGCACATCGCCTGTAGAATTTAATTTCGCCACGAAACTGTCGCGCGCTTCCGCCCCGGCCAGGAACACATCGGCAAACTGCAGCGATCCATCACTCCAACCGGCAACGAAAACGTTCTCAGCGGAGTCAATCGTTACCACAGGAAAACCTTCGTCCGCGGAGCCGCCTGCCTGCCTCATCCAACTCACGTTTCCTTGCGCGTCGAGTTTTGCGACAAAAACATCACTTGCACCGAGGCTCTGGAGCAGGTGCGGCCCAAGAGCGTAGCTTTGGCGAAATGTTCCTGTCATCACAATGTGCCCCGACGCACCCGCGGCAATGCTCCACGACTCGTCATTCTCGGCACTGCCGCCGGCAGTGATCCATTCCACTTCACCGAGGGAGTTAATCCTGGCCGCGAACACATCGGATTCGCCCTGGGAGATGACTAATTTCTGTCCCAGGCTCATCGTCCCCTTAAAATCGCCGGTCAGGAACACGCCGCCGCCTGATGGCGGGGTTGCGAGGGCATGAACATTCTGGGCTGCGTCCCCACTGCCCTGGCGAACCCAAACGACCTCTCCCTGCGGGTCCAGCCTGGCGACTACAAAATCGGTCTCGCCCGCACTCGTCACCGTGAACGATCCGAATTGCGCCTCTGATTCGAAGGTCGCTCCCAAATAGCAAAAACCCTCCGTATCGGCGGCAATGGCCTGACCCAGATCGATTCCAGCACCGCCAAAACTCTTTGCCCAGAGCACCTCGCCCTGGTGGCTGAGTTTGACCACAAAAACATCGTCTGCCCGGCTGTTGAGGAGCGCATCGCCAAATTGGGCTGCCCCCAGGAACCAGCCCGTCAGATACACATTTCCCTGCGGGTCCACCGCACTGGCCCAGCAACTCCCCAATTCTGAGGCGTTACCTTGCACAGCCCACAGTGCTTTGCCATTCAAGTCAAATTGGGCGGCGACAATATCGAATCGCTGGGGTGCCGAGAACGTTTGTCCGCCCAGGTCAAAGCGGCCTCCAAAAAATCCCGCAGCGTTGATACGGCCGAATTTATCCAGTCGAAGCGTATTCCAGCCTGACTCTGCCGCGTCTCCGCCGAACGCAAATCCGCTTAGTGGCAGCGGCTCGACCGTGAGCTGGAATTGAGTTTGAACCGTCCCGAAGCTGTTGCTGACCTGAATGCGGTAACGCCCGCTGTCCTTACGCTGGGCCCCAGCAATCGAGTAACACGCCGAGGTCGCGCCTGGAATGGGCGCGTCATCTTTGAACCATTGGAAGGCCAAAGGAGCACTGCCCCTGACCTGAACGCACCATTCGACATGCGCACCGAAAGCCAAAACTTGATCGGAAGGGGCACCGGAAATTTCCAAAGCGCGATCGCAAATTCCAGCGTTGCCGGCATTGTAGATCGATTGAATCTCCGCGGCGGATAAAGCGCGTCCGAACAGGATTACTTCATCCACGCCGCCTGGGAAATGGTAAGCCAGGTCCCCTGCAACATCATAGTCCGCTCCCAAAAAGAACCCGTGATCGTCATAAGCGATTGATCCGGTCACAGCACCGGACATGACCGTCACGCCATCAATGAACAAGCTCTGGATTTTGCTCTCGTCATCAAAACTGTAGAGGATGTGATACCAGCGCCCCAACTGAGGCTCCCATTGAAATCGCAGTGCCGGTCCCCAGTCTGTGACCTCGGAATATCCGCCCACCAGTTCCATGGCATCTGTTGTGTACCAGATGCCGAACGAATCCCGCCCCTGCACGAAGGCTTTGGCGGCCAGTTGCTGCACGCCGCCAAAGGCATTCCACCTGAACCATCCCCCCACCGTCACGCTCTTCAATCGCAATGAAGCCGAATCCGGCACGAACACGTGATCGTCCAGTCCGTCCATTTCAAAACCTTGCAGGCGAACTCCCGGCCCAAAAGAAACCCCATTCCGCAAAGTCCCATGATTAATCGCGGTGACATCCGCCGGAGTGCCATTGCCCGACCACCAGGAAACCAATCCGGGTGGTTCCGCGAGGCACGGGGGCGAGCCGATCAC
>JBFMDG010000793.1:0-3368 GCA_040754135.1 Verrucomicrobiota bacterium | reverse complement strand
CTCCGCGGTACAAATGCGGATCGGCATCCGCGAATTCGCGAAAGATCTGGCGCGGACTCTTGCCCAAGATATTGGCGAGCACGTTCAACCGGCCGCGATGAGCCATGGCCATGACAATCTCGACGATCCCTTGTTCGCCGGCCTTTTCCATGGTGAGATCGAGCAGGGGAATGAGGCTTTCCGAACCTTCCAGGGAAAAACTTTTTGCGCCGATGAATTTCCTTCGGATGAATTCCTCGAACGTGACCGCATCGGTCAGGCGGGTGAGGATGCGAATCTGTTCTTTGCGCGTAAGGGAAAAATGATTTTCGGTGAATTCCATGCGCCGTTGCATCCAGCGCCGGATAGAAAGATCGTCAATATGCATGTACTCGACGCCAATCGAACGGCAATAAGTATTGCGAAGGCGTTCGAGAATTTCGCGCAGGGTGAGCTGCCCGTTTTCATGCAGGGTTTCGCAGGAGAAGTGGCGGTCGAAATCCGGTTCAGTAAAACTGTAAAAAGCCGGTTCCAGTTCCGGAGGGCAGGGTCGAGGCAATCCCAGCGGATCGATTTGCGCGATCATGTGCCCGCGCGTGCGGTAAGCGCGCAAAAGCTGATCGACCCGGTCCTGGAGGCCGATGGCCACATCCGGGCTGAGCGATTTGCCATTGCGGTCCGCGGCTGAGGGCGGATTGAAAACGCTCGAAGGCGGGAATGAAGGCGTGAGCCGCCGGGGGCGCGCGGCCGGTTCGCTTCGCGCCATCGATTCGAAATAATGCTGCCAATCCTCGGGAACGCTCTGCGGTTCGCGCAGGTAATCCGCGTAAAGGCTTTCGACGAATTCCAGATTGAGATTTCCAGGATCGCGCAAACTCATGTCGTGTTCCACAGATCACCCGGAGCGCGGTGCATTGATCTGTTGATGGTAACCGTCACCGTTCCCCGGGGCACCAGAAGAGCATAACTGTTCGCCCCGGTATGTCAAAGGTCCGGGTCTGCACCGTAAATGAAGCCGTAAACCGGCACCGGTACCGCATTCGCGGTTCGGTCGAACCCTCGCGGCGAATGGACGAACCGTTCAATTCAAAGTTTGCCCTCGTCCAATGCGGCGAGCACTTCCGGATCGCGCACGTCCACCCAGCGCCCTTGGATTTCCAATCCGGCCAATTTGTGTCCGGCGGCGACCATGGCGCTGATGGCATCGGTCAGCTCATATTCGCCGCGCGGCGATTTTTGCAGGCGCGCGGTAAACTGGAACAGCACCGGACTGAAAATGTAGATGCCCGCGTTGTACCACACCGGCGCTCCCGGTTTCAGCCAGCCGCTCGCGCGCAACTCTGCAATCTGCGGCGCACTCGGCTTTTCTACGAGCCGCGTCAAACAAAACTGTTCGTCGAAAAAGTTCAGCCCGCCTTTGGTCACATCCTCACCCTGCGTCACCGTCAACAATCCGGAGAAATTTCCGCTGCCAAACCGCTGCACCATTCGAGTGTAGGTCTCCGGCTTGACCAGAATGTCTCCATACGTCAGGAGGAACGTATCTTCGCCGACGAATGCGCGCGCCAGTTCCGGTGCTTTGCCCGTACCGTCCTGCACCACCTGCCGCGCATAGCGGATGCTCGCGCCGAAACGCGAGCCATCGCCGAAATGCGATTCGATAACTTCCGCGCGCCAGCCGGTCACGATACAAATCTCGCGAATGCCGGCGGCGCGCTGCAAGCCATCGACGATGTGTTCCAGAATCGGTTTGCCCTGCACGCGCAACATGGGCTTGGGCAATTCGTTGGTCAGCTCACGCATGCGCGTGCCTTTGCCAGCGGCAAGTATGACAGCCTTCATCCTTCGTAGGGCAGAAACCAAATGAAACGCGCCGCGATCAGGCGCCGTATTTGTCGAACATCTTCGCGTTCGCCTGCATCAAGCGCATCAGGTACTTCGCTTCAAACACCCCCAGCGATCCAAGATTCGCCCCCGTTTCCGTGAATCGGTCGAGTTTGTCCGAGCCCGAAAGCGCCGAACAAAGCAGCACCGGTTGCGGATGCCACGAATGTCCGCGCACCACACAGGGCGTGGAATGATCGCCGGTGATGGCCAGCACATCGGGTTTTTTCTGCAGCAGAATCGGCAATGCCGCGTCGAAATCTTCGATCGCCTTTTTCTTCGCTTCAAAATTGCCGTCTTCGCCGTACATGTCCGTGTATTTGTAATGGATAAAGAAGAAGTCGTAGTTGTCGTATTCGGCCACGTAACGTTCGAGCTGTTCGGCGATCGTTTGCGGGCCTTCGATTTTGGTCATGCCCACCAGTTGAGCCAGGCCCTTGTACATCGGGTAAACCGCGATGCAAGCGGCCCGCAACATGTACCGGTCTTGAAAGGTGGGAATGGCCGGTTGATGGGCAATGCCTCGCAGCAGAAAACCGTTGGCCGGCTTTTTCCGTGCAATGATCGGCAGGGCCAGTTGATAAAACTCGGCGATCAACTTGGCCGCTTTCTTTTGCCGGGCTGATTTCAAATTGGTCGGTTCCGCCAGCGGCACCGGCAATCCTTCCCGGTGCGGATCGGCATCGGTCAACGGCCCTTCCAGCCCTTTGCCGCGGAAGATCACAACAAAACGATGTCCTTTCCCCGCTTTGATGATGACTTCTGTGTCGCCGATTTTTTTCACCTTGCGCGCCAGCAAAGCGCAAAGCTCCTCGCAAACGGTCGTGTCAATGCGTCCGGCGCGGCGGTCGGTGACCACTCCGTTCGCATCGAGCGTGCAAAAATTGGCGCGAGCGGCAACATCGCCCGCCTGCAATTCGAGGCCGAGGCCAAGCGCTTCGATGACCCCGCGTCCGACCTGATATTCGATCGGGTCGTAGCCAAAAAGGGCGAGGTGGCCGGGACCGCTGCCGGGAGTGATGCCGGGCGCGACTGGGATCATGCGGCCCTGAGCGGCGTCTTGAGTGAGGGCATCGAGGTTGGGAGTGGCGGCGGCTTCGAGGGGAGTGACATAGCCTTGCTCGCGCGTGGCGAGGTCACCGAGGCCGTCGAGGACGATCAACGCCATCTTGGCGTTGGTTTTCAAGGTGAGTTCAGCGTACAACGAATCCAGGTTCATGATGTTCGAGTTCGAATTTCAATTTCAATTTCAGTTCCATTTCAATGTTCAGCATCCGCGTCAAAAGCACTGCCCGGCCGAGTCCGGCCGGGCAATGACACCAGGATATTGGGTCCAAGGCTGGAATAGCGTCAACGGGATATTGGCTCGGCGCCGTTCAGGCTCTAAGACCGTCAAAAGGCGCAAGTGCAGTTCCGTAATGGCAAAGTTTCAATTCAGTTTCAATCGGGTAAAGTATCCCGTCGTGTTAGAAATTGAGTAAGCCGTCCATGAGAAGTGTCATCCG
>JBFMDG010000792.1:0-3372 GCA_040754135.1 Verrucomicrobiota bacterium | reverse complement strand
AATCGTCGTCGTGCCCCGCTTTGTCCTTAAAGAACTGCAACAGATTGCTGATTCCAATGACCCGATTCGGCGGGCTCGCGGGCGGCGCGGCCTGGAAATGTTGAGCCGGCTTCAGCGCAATCAGCGAATCGAAGTCAAAGTGCATGAAGGAGATTTTCCGGAAGAAACCAAAGTGGACGCTAAACTCCTGCGCCTGGCGCAAACGCTCGGGGCGAAGCTCTTTACCAATGATTACAATCTAGGCAAGCTGGCCGAGGTTCAGTCGGTGGCACACGTCAATATCCATGAGTTAAGCAACTGTCTGAAAGCGGTCATACTCCCAGGAGAATCTTTGAATTTGCGGATCGTGCGCGAAGGCAAAGACAAAGGGCAGGGGATCGGTTATCTGAATGACGGCACCATGGTTGTGGTCAATCAAGCGCAGCCGTTGATCGGCCAGCAAGTCGAGGTGCAAGTTCAGAGCTTGCTTCAGACCGGCGCCGGGGTGATCATTTTTGCGGACGTGAAAAATTCAATCGCAGCCTGAGCTATGGAACTGGTCACCATCTTTCAAACGTTCAATCCCGCCGAAGCCCAGATCGTCCGATCCCGACTGGAAGCCGCCGAATTCCATCCGAACGTGGCGCACGAACTCTCCGCCTTGAGCATGGATGGTTATTCGATGGCAGTGGGCGGGATTCGAGTGCAAGTGCCCGAGAATGAAGCCGAGGAGGCGAAGGCATTGCTCGATGCGGATGAAGGTGCTTCGGAATGAATTCGCGCCTGCTCCCCGCACTGCGCCGGCTCCAAAAACAACTTCCCCCCGGCGAAATTCAATTCGAGGAATCCATACGGCGCGAACATTCCGGCGACAAATGGTTTGCTTCGGCGCTTCCTGACGCGGTCGCATTTCCGTCGAGCACCGATTCCGTAGTGCGGATGGTGCAATGCGCGCAACGCTACAAAATCCCGCTGACCGCGCGTGGCGCCGGCCATGGCTATGTGGGCGGCTGTGTTCCCAATCGAGGTGGCATCGTGCTCTCACTCGCGCGGATGAATCGCATCAAGGAAATCAATCCACTGGATTTTGTGGCAGTGGTGGAGCCGGGAGTAATCACCGCCGCACTTCAAGAGGCCGTCGAAAAACTCGGCCTTTACTATCCTCCGGATCCGGCCAGCCGGAGCGATTGCAGCATCGGCGGAAACATCGCCACCAACGCCGGCGGTCCGCGCTGCCTGAAATACGGCGTCACGCGCGATTACGTGCTCGGTCTCGAAGTCGTCCTGGCCGATGGCTCGGTGGCGCGTCTTGGCAGCCGGACCCACAAAAACAAAACCGGATTCGATCTCACCAAGCTCTTTGTTGGTTCGGAAGGGTTGTTGGGTATTGTCACGGAAGCCACGCTTAAGCTCCTTCCGTTGCCGCCATTTCGCGCGTGTGTGGGAGTGGGTTTCGATTCGATGAAATCCGCCGCACGAACGATCCAGGCCATTTTCGCCGCCGGAATTCTGCCCAGCGCGCTGGAAGTCGCTGATGCTTTCACGCTCGCGGCCGCTCACAAACGCACCGGCAGCCCATTGCTGGCAGGCGCGCGCGCCCATCTCATCGTCGAGTTGGATGGACAGGAGCCATCCGTGCGTGGCGAGATCCGCCATTTGCAATCGATCATTCAAAAGCAACAGCCGCTCTTCCTTCAGCGCGGCTATGGCGCCGAGGGCTGCGAAAAGTTTTGGAAATTGCGTCGGGAATTCTCCTACGCGCTGCGCGACACCGGCTTGACTAAACTAAATGAGGACATCGTCGTGCCTCGCGGCCGCCTCGAAGATCTCTTCCGCTTCGCCGAGCAACTCCATCGCAAACATGGTTTGCCCGTGGCCTGTTTTGGTCATGCCGGAGACGGCAACATTCACGTCAACGTGATGGTGGACGAAAAGCAATCCGGCGCTCCTCGCAGGAGTGAGGCGGCGCTTGATGATCTTTTCGATAAAGTGCTTTCCTGGGGAGGTGTTATAACCGGCGAACACGGAATTGGGATCGCGAAGAAACGTTGGTGGCCTCGAGCGGTTTCCAGTGAAGTGCGCGCGTTGCATCGGTCGATCAAAGAGGCGCTCGATCCCGCGAACATTTTCAATCCCGGCAAGTTCGTTTAGCATTGCTGGGCGGCTCTGCCCCCCTTGCTAAATTTCAGATTTCACGCTTCGCGCCGCGCGGCGTATCGTCTCGGTATGTTCAATCATGGCCTTCGCACGCGTACCGGTCTGCGGTTCGGAGCATTGATCGCGGCTCTCCTGTTCTGGGCTTACGCAGATCAGCCCGCACCCAATTCCTCGAACCAACGGCCCCGAGCCGAGAGCCCATCGGCCGACCTGCCCATCGAAATAGAAATCAGAGGCCGCATCGTTTGTCTTGCCGAAGAAATGCATCGGCTTTACCAGGCCGAATTGCCAACGGGCCATGCGCATTTGTGGGGGTTGCGGACGGAAAACGAGGAGCTATACACTTTGCTTCGAGGCAAATATTCCGAAGCGATCTTTGTGGACGCACCTGTTCGGGGAAAGGAACTCGTCGTGAAAGGCCGCTTGTTTCCCAAATCGCATTTGTTTGAGCCCTTCCGAATGCGCTCGGTGATCAACGGCGTCATTCATGATCTCTTTTATTATTGCGAGATTTGCGACATCGAAGCCGTCGAGCCCGCCGAATGCGCTTGTTGCCATGGTCCCGTGGAACTTCGAGAAGAACCACTCGCCCGCTAACGAACTGGCCGCTTAGATTCGGCCTTAATTTAGGGCTTTGGCAGGGTGTGAGACAAAATTCTGAGAATTGCGCAAATGGCTCAGTTTTTTCGTCGCTGGTCGAAGCGTTCCATGGCAATCGGCGACGCGCTTGCCAGATTGCATGAGGCCAGCACTCTTGGTCGCGTGGGATTGCGAAAGGCGATCGGTTGGCATGCGCGCGGAAATGGTTAGAGCCGACTCACGTCAGGCTGCTACGGAATGGGGTTCGCGTAGCATCGAATGTGAGTTCGATCACTTGTTCCTGGTTAAAACGCCTCGCGGCCATTGGTGACGCGCTTGCCGGATCTCAGGACAGCCAGCGCGATTGTTCGCGTGGGAATGCGCACGGGTAGCACATTGGCATGCGCGCGGAAAAGGTTAGAGCCGACTCACGTCAGGCTGCTACGGAATGGGGTTCGCGTAGCATCGAATGTAAGTTCGATCACTTGTTCCTGGTCGAGGCTCCTTTGGCAAATCGGCGACGCGCTTGCCAGATTGCATGAGGCCAGCACTCTTGGTCGCGTGGGAATGCGAAAGGCGATCGGTTGGCATGCGCGCGGAAATGGTTAGAGCCGACTCACGTCAGGCTGCTACGGAATGGGGTTCGCGTAGGATCGA
>JBFMDG010000791.1:0-3377 GCA_040754135.1 Verrucomicrobiota bacterium | reverse complement strand
GGAGGGTCGCGGTTTTCTTGAGGAACCGCCTCGAGGAAAAGGAAAATGGATTGCGCTGAAAAATTTTCTCTCCATATTTTCGCCATGCTAAAGCTCAAATTTCAAAACGTCATTGGATGCGTTATTGCCGCGTGCACTTTGTTTTCCATCGCTGCCGCGGAAAGAAAGTTGCCGGATGGCCTCTACGCTGAAATGGAAACTTCCAAAGGAACCATTCTTCTGAAACTGGAATTCGAGAAAGTGCCGCTCACCGTGGCCAATTTCGTCGGCCTCGCCGAAGGAACCAAGCATTACTCGAAAGCTCCTGGCGAACCACCCAAAGCCCAGGATAAACCGTTCTTCGATGGCATCACTTTCCACCGCGTGATTGCGGATTTCATGATTCAAGGCGGCGATCCGACCGGGACCGGACGCGGCGGACCTGGATACCGGTTCCGCGACGAAATTGATTCAAGCCTGAAGCATGATCGTCCTGGAATTCTGTCCATGGCCAATGCCGGTCCGAACACAAACGGCAGCCAGTTCTTCATCACGCATCGACCCACTCCGCACCTGGATGGCAAACATGCGGTCTTCGGCAGCGTTGTCGAAGGTCAGAGCGTCGTGAACGAGATCGCGCGCGGCGACACGATCAAGGCGGTGAAGATTTTGCGGGTAGGGGACAAGGCCAAGGCATTCAAAGGCGACCAGGCCGATTTTGAAAAGTTTTCGAAGTAATAGGGTTTAGCCATTTCAATAAAACGGTCTGGTCCAACGAGTCGAGTTCAACCGATGGCTCAAGACGGTTGATTGTCGGTGAATGGCAGCGGGGCAATGCGGACGGGGATATCGCCGGCGTCCATGCGGACATGGAGTTCCGTTCCGATCTCGTTTGCTTCGCGGCGCACGTAACCAAGGCCAATGGTTTCGTTGAGCGCCAATGACCGGACGGCACTGGTGATGTAACCGATTTCTTTCGTCTCTTTGAAAAGGGGTGTGCCTTTGCCAGGAAGGGCCGGACAATCGGAAAGAAATCGCAAGCCACGCAATGTTTTTGCCACCTGCCCATACGTGCGGATGCGGGCGATGATCTCCTGGCCGATGTAGCAGCCCTTGCTGTAGCTGATGGCGCGATTTTCCAATTCCGCTTCCGGCGGCAGATTGGTTTCATCCATGTCCGCTCCGAAACGCGGGATGCCCTCTTCGATTCGGCGCACTTCAAAAGCGTCCCAACCGCAGGGGCCGCCTCCGCTCTTGCCGGCCGCGTTCACAAGCATCTCAAACGCAACTCGGAACTGCCCCACCGGCACGAACAGATCAAACCCGGCCGTCCCGAGCCGCGGATGCATAGCAAGCACGATTTCACCAAGTGCCGGATGGGCCGTCGAGGTGAATTGCCATGGGCGGTCGGGAACTTTTAAAATCCCATCGAGGCTGTGGAAAACGTCGGCGGCTTTCGGTCCTTGCACGCTGATCAACCCATAATGCGGTCCCACGTCCACCACTTGAACGTCATCTGCGATGATGAATTTATTAAAGCGTTCCACAAGCCGTTCCGTCAGGCCGGGCTCAAAATCCAGCAGGAGTTCCTGATCGAGCTGAAAGATGTTGAGGTCGCTCTCCATTTTGCCTTTCGCGTTCACTACCGCCGCATAGCAACCTTCGCCCACTTTCAAACGGGCCACGTCGTTGGTGACCTGTCCATGAAGAAAGCGCGTGCGGTCGGAACCCGTCAGACAAATCCGGCTTCGAAAACTCAGATCGAGCACGCCAGCCGTCTCGCGAAGAAATCCATGCTCGGCCACCAGGTTGTCATAGCGCGACACAACCGTGGCGCCGTTCAGTGTTCCTAAAGCCGCGCCCCGTTGCAGATGAAATTCCCGGTCAAACGATGCAGTCATGGCAGGCACGATACCGAATGTGAAGGCGCAGTTCCAGATCGGCGCTGGCTTCAAACGGGAATAGCGCGCTTTTCGGGGTCGGGATTTTGCCGGAATAAAACGGCGACATTGCCCACCAGTGTAACGAGTTCGCTCGACGTTTTCTCGGCAAGCAATGGCGCCAATGCTTTTTTCTCCTCCTTGAATTCGGTGAATTTCACCTTCACAAGTTCGCGCGCGGCCAGCGCTTGATCCACACTTTCAAGAAGCGATGGGCTCAGGCCTTGTTTGCCGATGCGCACAGTGGCTTCGAGCCGTTGTGCCACACTCTTTAATTTTTTCCGCTGGGCCGATGTCATGCAAAAGAAGCATGGGTCGAATTGGGCTGGACGAACAGCGGAAATTTCGCGCGGCACACGATGGAGCCCTTCCACGCGCCAACCCCCAAAACGAATCGTGCCGCGCGCGTGTGCGTGTGGACGAGAAATCGGGCTAAGCTAAGGATTTTTCAGGTCGCGGAGCCGGTCTTCTTTCTCATCCAATTCGCGGCGTAACCGGTCGATTTCCGCCTGTAAGCGTTCGCGTTCGCGCTCCCGTTCCTCGGCGCGGACTTGAGCTTCCAACGCTTCAATGCGCCGTCGTTCCTGTTCGAGTTGGACTTCCGTAGGCAAATCCGGTGGCGGCGGTGGCGGAACGCTGATGGCGCCGGGAGGAGTAACGACCGTGGAGGATTCATAACCCGGGGCGGAGCCGATCGCGGTGCCGGTTTCGCGGGTCAAGTTGGCGGCGACCGTGCGAAGAATTTCGTCTTCCCAATTTTTGATCCAGAATTTTGGCGGGCCGGCCTGGCGGCTGATCACCTCGACTTCCGTTTGCGATGGGGAGAGGGATCTGACCCACACCGCCACGTTTTCACCGAATGTCTCGAAGCGGATGCCGCGTTTGGCCGAGATGTAACCCGTGGTGCGGTCTGCATCGCGAATTTCCAAATCGCCCATTTGCGCTGCGTCCACCGCGGCGCGCCAGACCGCATCGTAAGGCCCGTTAAAAACCTGTTTAGTGCCCTGGCCGCGCAGATTTGCGACGCTTCGAGGGGTTGAACAGCCCTGAATAAAAACCAGCAGCCCGAGCAAACTCCAAAGCAAACACCGTTTCATATCAACCTTTGTTTAGTGACGCGCGATCCGCAGCAATATCGGCTGGATGTGGCCTCGAGCAATCGGGCCGATCCCCTGAGCGGCGCCTCGGGAAAACTCTGCCGTGCGCCAGGCCTGGCCAATCGCCTTGTGCTTTCACGCGCTCCAATACTTGCCACCAATATTTTGCCTTGCGCGAAAGCAGCACGCGGTGTTGAGTTGCGAACCTGATGGAAAGACCATCACCATCCAATATGAAATCGAAATTGATCGTCGGTTTGCTGGCCGCTCTGCTGATTTTTACGACGCAATCCGGGCTGGCCCAGGAAAATTCCAGCGCCAAAGAGGAACTGAAAGGGCTGGTCGAAAAAGTCAAAACCCA
>JBFMDG010000790.1:0-3378 GCA_040754135.1 Verrucomicrobiota bacterium | reverse complement strand
AAACCGCGTTCGGAATTCTCAATTACTTGAATCATCCGGCCATGCCGGCGTTATCCGCCGCACAGTTGGCTGACCCAGATCCGCAAGTGCGGCTGCTCGGTTTGAATCATGCGAAACGGACCGAGGCGCGCATCGGTGTGCCCATGATCATTCCGTTGCTCGAGGAAGAGGACCCACTCATCGTCACAATGGGATTGAAGCTGCTGGAAAAATGGTCTGGCAAAAAGTTCGGAGTAAAGTTGAGCGACGTGGCGCCATCCGAGGACGAAACGACAGGCTTGAATGAATTTCGTCAGCGCAGCCGCCAGAAGGCCAAAGATGGAGCGGCTCGTGCCAAGGAATGGTGGGCCGCGCAGCGAAGCAATTTTCCGCCGGTAAAACTTTCAGTTCCCAAAGAAACTTATGCGGCGCGACAGGACATTCCCGCCGGAGATTTTTCGCTTCCCGATCTCGACGGACGGCGCGTGCGCCTCTCGGATTATCGCGGCAAAGTTGTCGTCATCAATTTCTGGACGACGTGGTGCACTGCATGCCTCAGGGAAATGCCAGAATTGATCGCGCTTCAAAAGAAAAGCGAGGGTCAACTCGCGATCCTCGGAGTCTCGCTCGACTTCGTGCCGGACAGCCACGGTCACATCGGCGGACACGCAGCGGTCGAGGAACAGAACCAAGGACATCACGACGACCATGAGCGCGATGCCGATGCGCTCAAGCGCGTCCGGGAAAAAGTCCGGCGGACGGCGAAGGACCGTGGCATCAATTACACCGTTCTGCTCGACGAAAGGAATGAAATCGGCGGCCGTTTCAATGGCGGGGAGCTTCCGACAACGGTCATCATTGACGCCAAAGGAAACATACGCCGCCGCTTCGTCGGGGCGCGAAGTTTGTCAGTGTTTGAAGCCATGATTGCCAACGCTGAGGGACCTTTGTCGTTCTAAAAACAATCCGTCCAGGACCATCCTGGCTTTCAGTTTAGGGAAGGGCTGTTGGGATCAGAGACATGACTGGCTACAGCGATCGATCGCAGTTCTCACCCGAAATTCCTCTTCTCCGAAAGCCATTTGACGCGTTGCGGCTGTCTCAGTTTGTGGCGGAAGTTCTGGCGATCGGCAGAAGCGACTCCATCGCCAACACTTGTCAGCAAACCGCCAGGTGAATGCCGCCGGATAGCTTGGAATAAGCGCAACGTCAAGGCGTCCTACCATTGTGGACCTCGATTACGAACAGATCGTAAGCAGCCATTATGAATCGCTTTATCGCTTCGCCTTCAGCTTGACGCAAAATGATAGCGATGCATCTGATCTGACGCAGGACACGTTCTACACGCTCGCAGTGAAAGGCCACCAACTGCGCGATAAATCAAAGGTCAAGACGTGGCTGTTTACGACGCTGCATCGGAAGTATCTTGGCAGCCGGCGCCACGACCGGCGATTTCCGCATTGTGAAATCAGCGATGCCGGTGACGGGTTGCCCACAATTTCCCCGAATGTCGTGGACGAGATGGACGCCACAATCGTGTGGGATTCGCTCATGACGCTGGATGATATTTACCGGGCGCCGCTCGTTTTGTTTTACCTCGAAGACCATTCGTATGAAGAAATCGCCGAAGCCTTGGACGTACCGATCGGTACGGTGATGTCGCGGATCTCTCGTGGCAAAGGTATGCTGCGGCAACGATTGGCTAAATCAGAAACCAATTCCAGGATTGTTCCATTCGACCAGAAGCAGAAAAAGAGTGCTCCCCATGACTAACGACGAAGCCAAATTTATTTTGCAGTCTTACCGGCACAGCGGAGCTGACGCCGATAATCCAGTGTTTCTCGAAGCGCTGGAGCACGCGCGCCGCGATCCGCAGTTGAGCCAGTGGCTTGCGGAGGAATTACGGCTTGATGCCTCCATCAGCCGAAAAGTCAAATTGGCCGTTCCCATTCCGCCCGGCTTGAGATCCACGATTCTTGCGGGGGGAAAGATCGTGCCCCCACGCGTGTGGTATCGCCGCTCGTGGTTCGCCGCTGCTGCCTGCTTTTTGGTTTTGTTCTCTGTATCCAGCCTCTGGCTTTTCAATGGCCAACCCAGGTTCTCCGCATTCCGCACCGACATGTTGAACTTTGTTCAGAGCATGGACCGGCTCGATTTGGAAAGCAAAGACGTGAATAAAATCCGGGAGTGGCTGCAGCAAAACAAGGGGCATGGAGATTTCGCGTTGACAAGAGGCCTGCAAGAATTACCTGGCCTTGGCTGCCGTGTGCTCTCGTGGAATGGGCAGAAGGTTACGTTAATTTGCTTCGGCAAAATGGGGCCGGAGGAAATTCATTTGTTCATCGCGGACCGTGCTGCGTTTTCGCAGCCGCCGCCGATGACTCCGCAGTTTGCGAAAGAGGGGGCGTGGCAAACCGCAAGTTGGAGTCGGGGCAGCAAGGTTTACCTACTCGCTGGAATGGGCAATCGGGAAACGCTGACGAAATTATTGTGAACCAGTGCGCAGTTTCCCGCTCATCGCGACGCGGGACATCCCCTTTTCCTACGGGCAACTTACAGAAGGACGCATGTGTTTTGACGCAAAATTGAAAGAACACAGATCGACGTTGTTCCGAACGAAATTACGGACGCTGCAAATAAACGTCGGCCGCAAATGCAATCAGGCGTGCCGTCACTGCCATGTGGACGCGGCGCCGTGGCGCACTGAAATGATGAGCCGGCAAACTGCGCTGCGCATCGGTTCGTGGATTACGGAACATCGCCCCGAAGTCGTGGACATCACGGGAGGTGCGCCTGAACTGAGCGAGTTTTTCAAATACCTCGTCGAGACTGCCGAGGAGGCGGGGTGTCACGTCATTGACCGGAACAATCTCACGATTATCGAATTGCCCGGCTACGGGTATCTGCCCGAATATCTTGCCGCACATGCGGTGGAAGTCATCGCCTCACTGCCCTGTTACTCGAAGGAAAACGTGAACCAACAGCGCGGCCACGGCGTTTTCGAGAAAAGCATTGCGGCTCTGAAAAGACTCAACGCCGTCGGCTACGGTACAACGCTTCCCCTAAATCTCGTTTACAATCCGCTCGGCCCGAAACTGCCCGGTCCACAGGCCAGACTTGAGGCTGATTACAAGGAGGTCCTGTTCCGGGAATTTGGCATTGTGTTCAACAAGCTTTACGTATTGACGAACCAGCCGATCGCTCGATTCGCCACCGACCTTCGTAAGCGAGGGCAGTGGGATGAATATCTCGAACTGCTCGCCAACAACTTTAATCCCGCGACCGTGGAGAATCTTAGAGCCTGTCTGAAAATTGCGTGGGGTCCTGCGGCGAGGGATTTTGGCCGTGGCCAAGGCGGCGAGGACCGAGCATCCCCGCAGTGGGCTGTAAGGTCCGAGC
>JBFMDG010000789.1:0-3382 GCA_040754135.1 Verrucomicrobiota bacterium | reverse complement strand
GAATCATCGCGTGCGCTTGCGGCGCAATCCGCACTATTGGGATGCAGCAAACACCGGCATTGAAGTCATTGATCTGCTCCCGATCGGAACACCGAACACCGCATTCAATCTTTATGAAACGGGCGCCGCGGACATCATCTGGGATAAGGAACTGGTGCCGGCCGAATTGCTCGACGATCTGCGGCAACGGCCCGATTACCACGGATTCACCTATCTCGGAACCTATTTTGTCCGGTTCAACGTGACGCGCAAACCGTTCGACGATCCGCGCGTAAGGAAAGCGTTGGCCATGGCCATTGATAAACGCCGCATCGTGGAAAAAATCACGCGCGCCAGCGAAACCGTTGCTTCGAATCTAGTTCCTCCGGGAACGGCCAACTACACCACACCGCCGGCTGGATTGGAGTTCAATCCCGACGCAGCACGGCGGCTCCTGGCCGAAGCCGGTTACCCGGATGGGAAAGGTTTTCCGCAATTTCAGTATTTGTTCGATGCGGCGGCAGGCGGAGCCGCGAAAACGCACGCGAAAATTGCCGTGGAAATTCAGCAGATGTTTCGGCAGGAACTGGGCATTCGCATGGACTTGCGCCAGATGGAAAAGAAAGTTTATCTCAACGCGCAGACGACGCTCGATTACGATTTGAGCCGCAGCAGTTGGATCGGTGATTACAACGATCCGAACACGTTTCTGGACTTGTTCATGAGCAACAACGGCAATAATCGAACCGGCTGGGCCAAGGCGGAATACGACGAACTCATCCGCCAGGCCAATCAGGAACCGGATCTCAAAAAGCGCGCTCAACTCCTCAAAAAAGCCGAAACGCTCCTGGTGCAGGAGGATCCTCCCATCGTTCCGCTTTATTTCTACAGCGGATTCAATTACTTCAATCCGGATCAGCTCTCAGGCATTTACCCGAACATTCTCGATTTGCATCCCCTGAATGCCATCAGAAAAAAAGTGCTGGACGCCAAACACAAATCTCCAACCCCGTCCGCGGTTGGCATGCCATAAATCCTTAAAGCGATGGCATCGAATGCAATGAAAGTGCCGATGAGGACGCGTCATTTTGCGTGGGGACGATTTGCGCACGCGGTTGAGTTGAATCCATGTACTATCTGAAGCGAATCGCCTTTTTGGTGCCGCTGGTTCTTCTGATCAGCTTACTCGCTTTTGTGCTCGTCCGCGTCGCTCCCGGAGGGCCGTTCGATCGGGAACGCAAAGCGTCGCCGGATATTGAACGGAATATCAAAGCCAAATACCACCTGGATGAACCGATCTGGAAACAGTATCTCCGTTTTCTTGGGGGCATGGTCCAGGGCGACTTCGGTCCTTCACTGAAGTACCGCAATCATTCGGTCACGGATATCATTGCTCAAGCATTGCCGATTTCGTTGACCCTGGGACTGCTGGCTTTCGGGTTCGCACTTGGGCTGGGCATTCTCCTCGGGTTTTTATCGGCTGCGCAGAAAGGCGGTTGGACGGACTATGCCGGGAGTTTTATCGCGTTGATCGCCGTTTGTGTTCCGGCATTTATTGTCGGCCCATTGCTCGTCATGCAACTGGCGGTGAAATGGGAAATCTTTCCCGTGGCATTGTGGAAATCGCCATGGCACGTGATTTTGCCGACGATCACGCTGGGCATTTATTTTGCCGGGAAAATCGCGCGATTGCTCAGGGAAGGGATGTTGAATGTGCTTCAATCGGAATTCATCACCACCGCACGAGCCAAAGGCCTGAGTGAAACGCAAATTTTGCTCAAACATGCGCTGCGCTTGGGCGTCCTGCCTGTGGTGTCGTATTCAGGCCCGCTCCTGGCCGATTTGCTCACGGGATCATTTGTGGTGGAAAACCTGTTTCAGATTCCGGGCATTGGTGTGTTTATGGTGAACAGTTCCTTGAATCGCGATTACACCATGGTGGTGGGATTGGTCGTGCTTTACGCGGTGTTGCTGCTCGGGTTAAACCTGCTGGTGGATTTTATTTACAGCCTGCTCGATCCCCGCGTGCGCTATGAATGACGCCCCAACGTGCACTGATCAAATCCTGCCGGGTGCTCGCCTGAGCATGCCAAACAAGCTCTGATGCAAACCGCCTTGATTCCTTCACCCGCCCTCAGCGCAACGGTCGAGCATTTAAGCCCGAACCAAAAAGCTTGGCGTCGTTTTTGTAAAAACAGGCTCGCGTTTTTCAGCGCCGCTTTTCTCGCCACCATTCTGTTGGTTGTGGTAGTCAGTCCGGCGTTGGTTCCCTTCAAGCCAGACGCCATTTCAGACGCACAATTTGCGCCTCCAGGTCCGCAGCATTGGTTCGGCACAGATGTGCATGGCCGAGATTTGCTGGCGCGGGTGATTTATGGAGCTCGCATTTCTTTACTGGTAGGGGTCGTTGGCGCGGGAGTCAGCCTGGTCATCGGCGTGGCGTGGGGAGCCATCGCAGGGTACGTCGGCGGACGAGTGGACAGCATCCTCATGCGCATTGTGGACGTGCTTTATTCCCTCCCTTCCATCGTGTTTGTCATCGTCCTGATTACCACCCTCGAAGCATTGTTAAAGAATGCTTTGGAACGATGGTTTGATCCGTCGGTTGCGGCGGGAACGCGGCTCTTATTTCTGTTTGTCGGTTTGGGGGCAGTCTCCTGGCTGACCATGGCCCGCATCGTGAGGGGGGAAGTGCTTTCTTTGCGAACGCGGCAATTTGTGGTGGCGAGCCGGGCTCTGGGTGCGACGCACTTGCGAATCCTTTGGCGTCATATTTTGCCGAACATCTTCGGCATTATTATTGTGTATGTGGCGTTGACCGTGCCTTCTGTGATCCTCTACGAGTCCTTTTTGAGTTACCTGGGACTGGGAATTCAACCGCCCCAGGCCAGTTTGGGATCTTTGCTGGCTGAAGGCGCGGGGCAAATCAATTCTGTGCGGGTTTACTGGTGGATGATTGTATTTCCGGGAACATTTCTGGCGCTGACCCTCCTGGCGCTGAACTTTTTTGGCGATGGCCTGCGCGACGCTTTCGACCCGAAAAGCGACCGTTAAGCAGGTGCGAAACGCTTGGATTCCAGTTCGATGCCGGTTTTTGCGACGGCGGCAACAATTGACGATCGGCAGGACGGTTTTAGTTTTCTTAGAGACACATTCGAGCCCCATTGGATGGGAGATAATGATTGACAAATAGGATCAGTTTTTTAACTTAGGCGAGAAAAGATTTTGATTCGGGTAGCGGTACGTTTCTTCAGCGGGGTTCCCCACCCCCACCTCCTTGGCGTCTGCTGCCCGAATCGTTTTTCGGAAAAAAATACAATTCCCCGTTGACTAACCGAGACTCTTTTCCTACTTTCTGCTGCCCGCTTTCGCGGGGGTGTAGCTCAATTGGTTAGAGCGCTGC
>JBFMDG010000788.1:0-3389 GCA_040754135.1 Verrucomicrobiota bacterium | reverse complement strand
GCCGAGATGCGGGAGAACAGTTATGACCTCGTCTATTGCGCCGGGCTTTTCGATTACCTTTCCGATCGGATCTGCAAGCGGTTGATGGAAATTTTTTACGAAATACTCGCCCCGGGCGGATTGCTCCTGGCCTCCAACGTGGACAGTTCGAATCCTTCTCGCAACTGGATGGAATATGTGGTCGAGTGGCACCTGGTCTACCGCGACCGCAAGCAATTGGAAACGCTCGTTCCCGAGAAAGCGCCGCGCGATTCCTGGTTTACCCGGGCCGAACCAACGGGCGTGAACGTGTTTGTGGGCGTGCACAAACCGAGCCATGGGTAATCTGGTCAGAGCCAGCACGGAACTCGAGCGCCTTTTCGAAGAAAGCGAACGCCAGGTCACTGTTCAGAATTATCGCGTCGGCTGCATCCTCGGGATCATCTTCATGCCCGCCGGCGCGACGCTCGATTACTTTGTTTACCGCGATGAAACCTGGCCTTTTCTGCAACTGCGATTTCTTTGCTCGGTCTTGCTGGGGGTCATCTGGCTGGCGCTGAAATCGCCGTTTGGACTGCGGCATTATCGCTGGCTCGGCCTGGTCGAGGTTTCGCTGCCGCTGTTTTTCATCTCCTGGATGATTTACGTCACCGAAGGAGCGGATTCGCCTTACTACGCGGGCTTGAATCTGGTCCTGATGGGCGCCGGCATCGTCTTGCGCTGGGGATTGTGGGATAGCATCGCCGTCTTCCTTCTGGCCATGGGCATGTATCTGACCGCTTGTCTCCTTCATGGGCCGGTGCGCCTGGAAGGCCATTTTTACAACAATCTTTATTTCCTGTTCGTCACCGGCGTCTTCATCATCACCGGCAATTACTTTTACAACCGCCTCCGCTTTCAGGAATTCAGCGTCCGCTACGAATTGGATCAGAACCGTGCGCGCCTTGAAGAAACGAATCGCAAACTGGTCGAGCTCGACCGCGTCAAGAGCCGCTTTTTCGCCAATATCAGTCACGAACTGCGCACGCCGCTGACCTTGCTCCTGGCCCCGCTCGAATCCCTGCAGAATCGCCGGTTGCATTTGTCTTCCGAGGAAATCAACGATCTGCTCCGCACCATGCACACCAACGGCATGCGGCTCTTGAAATTGATCAATGATCTGCTCGACCTGGTGCGTCTCGAATCCGGGCGAATGGAAGTGCGCCGCGAATCGCTCGACGTCAACAGTTTCATCCGCGGCCTCGTGCAATCGGTCCGCCGCGTGGCCGATGACAAGCGCGTGCGTATGGAAACCGTTCTCGACGACACCATCGGCGCGCTGCAATTGGACCGCGATAAACTCGAGAAAATCCTTTTGAACCTGCTCTTCAATTCCATCAAATTTACTCCTGCGGGCGGGCGGGTTTTAATGCGCTCGAAGCGGGATGGCGAGTATTTGCAACTGACGGTGGAAGACAGCGGCATGGGGATTTCGGAAGATCAGCTCCCCTTTATTTTTGACCGTTTTTGGCAGGCCGACAGTTCGTCGCAACGCAAATATCAGGGCGCGGGAATCGGCCTGGCGCTGGTGAAAGAATTCGTGGAAGTGCAGGGTGGAAAGGTGACCGTGCAAAGCACTCCGGGAAAGGGAACGATTATGAATGTTTATTTGCCATGGCAGGAAATGCCTGAAGAGGGCAGACCGGCGAGTGCATCCGCCGAATCTGGAAACGCGGCGACTTCGCCCTCTCCGCCACCGGAGGGGGCCGACGAATGGCTCGTCAATTTATATCGGCGCGCTGAACTTTTTCCGGCGATGACACCGCTCAAGGAGACCTTGCGGCAAGGGGACGCACTTTATAATGGCACCCGCCCGAAAGTGCTCGTGGCCGATGATGAACCGGACATGTTACGGTTCTTGAAATCGCAGTTGAGCCCACATTACCAGGTGATCGAAGCGGTCGATGGGCAACAGGCCATCGAAAGTGCCGCCCAGTTTCTTCCGGAGGTGATTCTGCTCGACATGATGATGCCGGAAAAGGACGGGTTGCAGGTTTGCCGCGAGTTGCATGCCCGTTTGCCGACGCAAAACATTCCCATCCTGTTGCTCACGGCGCGGGCCGATGAAGAGACCAAACTGAGCGCCCTGCAGGCTGGGGCGAGCGATTTTCTGACCAAACCTTTTTCCACCACCGAACTGCACGTGCGATTGAAGAATCTGCTCGACTCGCATCAGTTTCAGAGGAAACTCGCTCGACAGAACCAAATCCTCGAAGCCACGTTGGAACAGCTGAAGGAAACCGAAACGCAATTGGTTCAGTCCGAAAAACTCGCTTCGCTCGGTCGCATGAGCGCCGGCCTCATCCACGAAATCAACAACCCGCTCAACTTCGCCAAGACCGCTCTCTTCATGCTGCGCAAAAAACAATCGGCCCTCCAACCCGAGGAACAGGCCGATTTCCAGGAGATTCTCCACGATATCGAAGAGGGACTCGACCGCGTCAAAAACATCGTCGCCGATCTGCGGACTTTCACGCATCCCAACATGGATGCGTTCGAATCGGTGGATGTGGCCGCGGCTGTGGCAACGGCCTTGCGCTTTGTCAGCCATGAATGCAAAGCGCCGATTCATGTGGAAAAGGAGGTGGGCGAAGGCCTGACCATCTGGGGCAACCGTAATCAGATCATTCAAGTGCTGGTCAATTTGCTGCAAAATGCGCTCGATGCCCTGCGCACGAAATCCTTTACGAATGAGAAGCCCACGCTCTGGCTCACCGCTCAAGCGGAAGGCGGCAAGACGCGCCTGGCCATCAAAGATAATGGTCCGGGCATCGCGCCGGAAAATCTCCCTCGAATCTTCGATCCTTTCTTTACCACCAAAGACATCGGCGAAGGCATGGGACTGGGATTGACGATCTGTTATCGCATCGTCCAGAACCATGGAGGCAAAATCCGGGCTCGGTCCGATCCTGGAGAGTTTACTGAAATTGAAATCGAATTTCCGTCCGCTCAATAATCGAAGATCACCCAATCGTTATGCACACCTTTTACGATTACAAAAAGTTCGCCATCGTTTATGTGGACGACGAAGAAAAATCGTTGAAGTACTTTCATCGTGCTTTTGGAGAGAAGTTTCGGATCCTCACCGCCGCCAATGCCCAGGACGGCTATCGATTGCTCGAAGATCACAAGGATGAAATCGGGCTTTTCCTCACCGACCAACGCATGCCCGGCGAAAAAGGAGTGCAACTGCTCGAGCGCGCCCGCCAGCTGCGTCCGCGCATATTGCGATTCCTCGTCACCGCCTATTCGGACATCGATGCCGCGGTGGATGCGGTCAACAATGGCGCGATTTATAAGTACGTCAGCAAACCTTGGGTGGTGGAAGATTTGGAAATCACGCTGCGGAGGGCCATGGAATTTTTTATTGT
>JBFMDG010000787.1:0-3389 GCA_040754135.1 Verrucomicrobiota bacterium | reverse complement strand
TTCATGGCCATGTCGATGCATTTGAACATTATTTCCAACCAGATTTCGCAGATGCCCGAGGTGATGAAGTTTGGCTGCGCGGCGGTGTTGATTGCGCTGATTCTTTTCATTAATAGCTTCGCCATCATCCTGCGCGTCTGGTTGCGTGGCCGCAAACGATGGTAATGGCGATGACACCCGGCGCACCGCACATTGAATTCCGTGACGTGTCGGCCTTCTACGGCGTCAAGCAGGTTCTCAACAACGTCAGTTTCACCGTGCCCCGCAATTCGATCCTCGGTGTCATAGGACCGGCGAACTCCGGGAAAACCACGCTGCTCAAGACGATCAATCGCACCCTCGATTTCATCGGCGGCGCGCGATTTACCGGGCAGGTCCTGATCGAGGGCGAAGATGTCTCGGCCATGCGCGATGCCAATGCCTTGCGCCGCCGCATCGGCATGGTCTTCCCGCTGCCGGTCGGCTTGCCGCTCACCACCTACGAGAACGTCGCTTACGCGCCGCGCCGCATGGGGATCACCGCCAAAAATGAATTGGATGAAATTGTCGAGCGCTGTCTCCGTCAGGCCGTGCTTTGGGACGAAGTGAAAGATCGGCTGGGCCAGCTCGGCACCCGGCTTTCCGGGGGCCAGCAACAGCGCCTCACCCTGGCCCGCGCCCTCTCGCTCGCGCCCGAAATCCTTTGCCTCGATGAATTCAGCATCGCCATCGACCCAGTCACCACCATGCGCATCGAAGACGTTCTCAAGGAGTTGAAGAAAACCATGACGATCATTCTGGTGACGAACCTGGTGCAACAGGCGCGGCGCCTGGCCGATGAAACACTTTTTCTTTGGCGCGGCGAGGTCATCGAGTTGAGTCCGACGCCGGTGGTGTTCAGCGATCAGCCGCGCGACCGGCGCACCTACGATTACGTGAATGGAATTTTTGGTTGAGCAAAACGAACTGTCCACGCGCGCCATGAGCGATTTGTCCCACAGCATCACGACCAAAGATCTTTGCCTCTGGTATGCAAAGTTCCAGGCGCTGAAAAATGTCTCGCTCAACATCAAGCACGGGCAGATCACCTCTCTGATCGGCCCGTCCGGTTGCGGTAAGACGACGTTGCTGCGCTGTTTCAACCGCGTGAACGAACGTTACGGCTATGTGACGACCACCGGAGAAATCCGCATTCTGAATAAAAATATTTATGATCCCGACGTCTCCCTCATTCAGTTGCGCAAAAGGGTCGGAATGGTGTTTCAAAGACCGAACCCGCTCCCGATTTCCGTTTATGAGAACATGGTCTTTGGGCTGCGATTGCACAGCGAACAAAAACTGACGCGATCGGATCTCGATGCGGCTGTCGAGAGAGCCCTGACCGAAGTGGGTTTGTGGAACGATCTCAAGGATCACCTCGATCGCAAAGCGACCACGCTGCAACTCGAACAACAACAGAAGCTCTGCATCGGCCGCCTGCTCCCGTTAAAACCCGAAATCATTCTCATGGACGAGCCGTGCTCCGCTTTGGATGTCGAGGGAACGCGGGCCATCGAGGAATTGATGCTCGGGCTGACCAGGCGCTTTACCATTCTCATCGTCACTCACAACATGGCGCAGGCCCGCCGGGTCAGTCACGAATGCATCTTCATGCTGCTCGGTGAAGTGATCGAGCACGGCCGCACCGAGGATGTGTTTCTCAATCCGACAGAACCGCGAACGGCGGAATACATTGAAGGCCGTTACGGCTGATCGATCGAGATTTTCTCGTGGCCGGCGGACGATGACAAAAAACCGTTGATGCCTGATGAGCAATTCCAACCCACGCGCTCCGGAGGGGAATGAATCGGCGAACAGCACTCGGCTATGGCTTCGCTTTTGGCTGGGTCAACTGCAGATGTTCGGAGCGGTGGCCACTTTCTTTTTGTTGATCGATCGGGGGGTGACCTGGTTGACCGTGGCGGGCGTGGTATGCACGGGCTTGCTGAGCGTGCTGAGCCGGATTTTGTTTCCGCGTTCAAGGTCGCGCGCCAGCAAGGCGCCGGGGGCGGAGAGCCGTTCAGAAAACTTCCACTTTGCAGACGGGAATCGATCTGGTGTGATGCCGCTTGCCAAAGTCATGAAAAAGTTTTTTGCAGAAAGTTTTGGAACGTTTGCGCTCGTTTTCGCCGGCACCGGCGCCGTCATTATCAACCAGGAGAGCGGCGGAACGATCACCCACGTGGGCGTGGCGCTGACCTTTGGATTGGTGGTGCTGGCCATGATCTACACCCTCGGCGATATCTCCGGCGCGCACATCAATCCCGCTGTCACGATCGGTTTTTGGATGGCGCGGCGGTTTCCCGGTCAACAGGTGGCACCTTACCTGATCAGCCAATGCCTCGGAGCCGTGAGCGCCAGCGTGCTGTTGCGGGCCCTGTTTCCGCGCAACGAAACGCTCGGCGCCACCTTGCCCGCGGGCGGCCCGTGGCAAAGCTTTGTTCTCGAAATCATTTTATCGGCGCTGCTCATGTTTGTGATTTTGAACGTCTCAACCGGCGCGAAGGAGAAGGGGATCACGGCCGGCATTGCCGTCGGATCGGTAATTGGTTTTGAAGCGCTGTTTGCCGGGCCGATTTCGGGAGCGTCAATGAATCCGGCGCGATCCTTTGCGCCGGCTTTGGTCGGAATGCATCTCGACCACCTATGGATTTATCTTGTGGCGCCTGTCCTGGGAGCGTTATTGGCGGTTGTGGCCTGCCGCTGCGTCCAGCCAGAAGGTTGCTGCGGTTGCCTGGAACAACAGGCCATTCCGTGATCAACTCTTCAACCCTTCAACTCTTCCCCCCGCTCACGGTTGCGGCACGGCGCGATAAAAGCGAAACGGCAAATTGCGCGCCGCCGGGTCGATGAAATCGAGGCTGTTGCCGACGAGCGTGACGTTCCCCACCACGGACCATGCGGCTAAATCTGTGGAAGCTTCGATAGCGAATCGTTGCCCGGGCTGGCCGGAAACGCGGAGTTGGAAATCGCCATTGGCCAATCGGCTGGGAGCACTCAAAATCGAAGTGCCGCCGCCGGTCGTGCTTCCTGCATCCACAAAAATGCCCATCAACAACGCATTGGGTCCGGAGCTGTTGCGCAAGCGGAATTTCACGCTGCCTTTGACTTCCCAAGTGAAGTACTTGCCTTCCTGAAAATTTGAAATGGTTTGCGTGTTGAGAATGCCCTCGCTGGCCGCATCCAGGACCTCGACCGTCTCCACACGGCCCAAGCGATCCCAATCCAGGAAATAAAGACTCACACGATGCCACTGGCCATCGGTGAAATTCAGGTTGGCCGTAAAAGAATTTCCCGCATACCAGCAGGCCGCAATCCGGCCCGTACCCGAAATTTTTTGCGGCGCGCGGGGATCCGCCGTCGTGTCGGAC
>JBFMDG010000786.1:0-3393 GCA_040754135.1 Verrucomicrobiota bacterium | reverse complement strand
ACGAGCGGCACGGCCGCGCCGGCCATTTACAATTTGTATCGTTGGGAAAATGCCGATCCGGTCACCGTGCCAGAGTTGGTTTTCTTCGGGGAACCAGCCGCCTTGGAAACCCCGCTGCGCTGGGGCGATACCATGGCCATTCGCGGCAGCGGAATGAACACGGAAATTCTGATCGATTCAAATTCGGGAACCCTCGCCGCCATCTTGAAACCCACCGACGCAACTTTGGCGACCTTCACGCCCATTTCATTTCCGCAAAGTTATGGCGCGGGAAGCATCGGTCGCAGCCTGCAGTTTGGAACCGGCAATACCTTTTGGCAAAAACGTCGCAATGCCCGGCTGCAGTTGACCAGCTTTGATCTGGCGGCAAAAACAAGCCAAGCGATGGCCAGCTACGAGAATTTTCCCGCATCGCTCGGTCCTGTGGCCATCGATGCCTCGCGCCATCTCCTGGCGGGGATTAATTATTCCGACGCGCGGGACCAGCCCGACACGCTCGATCTTTATGAAGTGAGCGATTTAGGAAACCCCGTGCTCCTCGCCAAATATCCCTTCCCCACCAATTCGCGCCTGAATGCTCACTCCATCGGGCAGGTGCTCTTTGCCGAAGATCAAGTGTTCGCCGTGAACGGCAACAACGGCCTCATGGCATTCACCATCGTCGAACCGGTGAAACCGCAACTGACCATTCGCCTGTCCGTCAACGAAGTGATCGTTTCCTGGCCTGCTTCAGCCGCCGGTTACGCGCTCGAACAATCCACAAGTTTATCTCCAGCCAACTGGACTGCCGTGGCGAAGACACCTGAAGTCGTCAACGGCCAGAACACGGTGAAGGAAGCCTTGACCTCGCAAACGCAATTCTTCCGGCTGCGCAAAGATTGAATGCATTCGCTGTTCGACAAAGTCCAAGCCCCTTCGGCCGCGGCGACTCGCCAGGGCCGCACCGGATGAACTTTTCGTCAACAAAAGTGCCAGCCGCGATGCTGTTGGGCCTCGGTTTGATTCTGGGTGAATTCAATTCATCGACCGCCAGCCAAGAAGCGAATCTTCCGACATTGGATCAAGCCATGGCCGCGCGTCCCGATGTTTGGGGTGAAGCCGCCCTGCGCCAAACCAATGGTCCAAGCTACGAGTTTTTCGAGCGGCTGTTGCCCCCGTTGCGCTATGTCAACGCCGATTTCCGTTATTACCCAATTGTGCTGAGCGCGCCGAAGCATCCGCGCAAGGCACGGCTCATCTCCAATGGCAGCGGGTTGAATTTGCCCGGAGGCACGCGCAGTTGGAACCCGACAGGTGTGCCCGTGACATTTCGCGTCGGTCCCGATGAACTTCGCTTTGGAGAATTTCCTCACCGCCTCGAGGGTCCGCGCTATCATCAAGGTTATCTGCCGATCGTGCAGATCGATTACGCGCATGGCGAAGCGGTTTACCGCCAGGAGAGTTTTGCTGTGGTCGATTCTACCCTGGCGGAGCACGGCGTGGTTTTTCTTCAATTGGCATTGGCCAGCGGAACTAACGGAAACGTGGCCGTGCAGATCGATCTCGACTCGGCTCTTCAAGCTCAGCAAGGAAGGCTCCTCGAGGCGTCGGGAAAAACTGCGCTCTGGTTCGATGGCAATTGGCGATGGACACGACAACGCCTGGTCACGACCCTCGCGCCGAAAAGAAAAGTGGCATTGGCCATTCCCTTGCAGCCGATCCAGTGGGACGGGCCTTCGCCGCTGCAGAATGGCGGTTACGAAAAGCAGCGCACGGCAGCGATTCAAAATTGGAACGCGCTCTTGAGCCGCGGTTTGAATCTGGAAATTCCGGAGCCCGTGGTGCAAAACGCCTGGCGTTCACTCGTCATTGGCACTTTCAGTCTGATTCACGGTGAACGCATGCATTACAGCGCCGGCAACCAATACGACCGGCTTTATCAGGCCGAAGGCTGCGATGCTGTGCAGGCTTTGCTCGGATGGGGATTTCACGAGGACGTTCGCCCTTTGGCCGTTTCGCAACTCGAGTTCACTCGCAAAGGACTCGAGTACCATCAGGCGGGTCACAAACTTCAATTACTCGCGGATTACTTTTGGCAAACGCGCGATGGCGATTTCGTGAAACAACAACGGCCACGCTGGCAAAAGGAAGTTCAACTCATCCTGCAGGGACGGACCAACGCGCATGGACTCTTTCCGCGGGAACAGTATTGCGGCGACGTGGCCACGCCCGTGTTTTCTTTGAACTCGAATGCCAAATGCTGGCGCGCGCTTCGAGATTTCGCGGTGGTCCTCGATGAACTCGGCCACGAACAAGAGGCCAACCGATTGGCTGCTGCCGCGGCGGAATTTCGAATGAAGATTCTGTCAGCCATCGACCGCAGCGTCTCCTCCAACGATTTTCCAGGCTTCATTCCGATCGCACTCCTGGGCGAGGAACAACCTTACGATCCCATCACCGGCACGAAAATCGGCAGCTATTGGAATCTCATGGCCAATTATGTGATCGGCTCGCGCATCCTTGGCCGCCGTTCCCCGCGGGAAATCGCGCTGCTCAATTACCTCGAGCACCATGGCGGCCTTTGCATGGGGCTGACGCGATCGCGTCCGAACCCCACGTTTTGGACTGGGCCTCACAGCGTCAATCCGCTCTATGGCATGCGGCGCGTGCTGGCTCTGCTTGAAAACGATGAGCCCGATCGCGCTCTGGTTTCTTTTTACGGGATGCTGGCTCAGGGTTTCACCCGCGAGACGTTTCTCACTGGCGAAGGCGGTTCTCTCACCCCGCTGGATGAGCGCGGCCGGCTTTTTTATTGTCCGCCAAACAGCGCCGGGAATGCCTTCTTTCTGAACACGCTCCGCCATCTTCTCGTGCAGGATATCGATCTCAACGAAGATGGGCGCCCGGAAACGCTGCGGCTTTTGTTCGGCACGCCGCGAATGTGGCTGGCTGAAGGCAAAACAATTCGCGTCGAGCGCGCCTCGACGGCTTTTGGCGAGGTGAACTTGACCATTCAATCGCACCTCGATCGGGGCGAAGTCATTTGCGACCTCGCCCTGCCGTCACGAAACAAACCCGACGACGCCCGCCTGCGCGCCCGGCTCCCGGAAGGTTGGAGCGCGGTTTCAGCCACCAGCAACGGAAAAAACTTCGCGGTCGATTCTGAAGGCACCATCGACATCTCGGGACTGCAAGGGAAACATCGGATTCGTTTCGAAGTGCAAAAAAACCGCTAAAACGCCATGCACCGTTTTGCTTTGCTCCGTCATTTATACTTTCAGGTGCTCCTCGCCATTTTGCTCGGCGCGGTGATTGGTTATTGCTTCCCGGGATTTGCCGTTCAGTTGAAACCGCTCGGGGACGCTTTTATCAAGCTGATCCGCATGGTGGTCGCCCCGATTATTTTCACCACCG
>JBFMDG010000785.1:0-3394 GCA_040754135.1 Verrucomicrobiota bacterium | reverse complement strand
TTCCCCGCGCGATCTTTCTCGTTTTGTTTGCCGGCTTCGCTGGCCTCGCCTGCCTGACTGGCTCAGGCTGCAAAGACTCGAGTGAAGCTCCTCCGGCCAATCCGGAACAGGCCGCCACGCAACTCCAACAAGTCTTCGAATCGGCGCCCGCCGAAATGAAAAAGAACGCCGACATCGCTTCGGCAGCGATGAAAACCGGCGATTACGAAAAGGCGGTGGTGTCGCTCCAGGTCATCCGCAGCGGCGACAACATTACGCTCGATCAAGGGATTGCCATTCATCATTCGATGGTGGCGCTTGAAGCGCGTCTGGTGAATGCCATGGCGGCCGGAGATGAAAATGCCAGGCGGGCTTACCAATTGTTGCGCGACATGAAGCGCAATTGACGGGGCGTCACGATTTTTTTCGCCGGACTTGCCGAGTCGAATTTCCGTTGCCATGCTTCGGCGCATGCAACGCTTTTGTCGATTTCCATTTCGATTTGGGAACATTTCGCATCGATTCGTCCTCCTCGTGACCGTTTGTTTCGGCGTGTGCCTGCCACCGGCTCGAGCGCAAAATTCCAGGGAGGCTTTGGCGGCCGCCAATTTGAAGGTAGCCAAAGATTTCAAGGCCGATCTGCTTTACACCGTGCCCAAAGACAAAGAAGGCTCTTGGGTTGCCATGTGCGTCGATCCGAAAGGCCGCCTCATCGTTTCCGATCAATACGGCAAGCTGTATCGCATCACGTTGCCTCCGGTTCACCAAACCGGTCCGATTGTGCCGGAGGCGATCGATGTCCCGATTGGCAAAGCGCACGGACTCCTTTACGCCTTCGGCAGTCTTTATGTGATGGTCAACGAAGACGCGCAAGGCCGCGGACTTTACCGGGTTATGGACCGCGATGGCGACGATCGTTTTGATGAGGTGGAATTGCTTCGCAAGCTTGAAGGAGGCGGGGAGCATGGCGTGCACGCGGTCCTGCTCTCGCCGGACGGCAACTCGTTGTACATCGTTTGCGGCAATGCCACCAAACTGCCCCCATACGATGCCTCGCGCGTGCCTCTGAACTGGAGCGAAGATCACCTGCTGCCCCGCCTTTGGGATGGCAATGGCTTCATGAAAGGGGTGCTCGGTCCGGGCGGTTGGATTGCCAAAACCGATCGCGCCGGAAAATCGTGGGAACTGATCGCCGTCGGTTTCCGCAACGAATACGACGCCGCGTTCAACCGCCATGGCGAACTCTTCGCCTTCGACGCGGACATGGAATGGGATTTGAACACGCCTTGGTACCGGCCCACCCGCGTCAATCATGTCATCAGTGGCGCCGAATTCGGCTGGCGCAGCGGCGCTGGAAAATGGCCGGCATATTACATCGATAGTTTTGGCGCGGTGGCCGACATCGGGCCCGGTTCACCGACTGGCGTGGTGTTCGGTTACGGCGCAAGATTCCCGGCCAAATATCAGGAAGCGCTTTACCTCTGCGATTGGAGTTTTGGAAAGTTGTACGCGCTGCATCTCACCCCTGATGGCGCCACCTACACCGGGCAAGCCGAGGAATTCATCACCGGCCAGCCGCTCGCGCTTACCGATCTGGTCGTGAACCCGCATGATGGCGCGATGTACTTCGCCGTCGGCGGTCGCAGAACGCAATCCGCGCTCTATCGCGTTACTTATGTGGGTGGCGAATCGGTGGCGCCGGCGCGCGGGGACAATCGATTTGAAACGCAGCGGCGGCAGCGCAGGAATCTGGAACGGTTTCATGGGCGCAAAGATCCGGCCGCGGTGAAGGAAGCCTGGCGGTTTCTCGGCCATGAAGACCGAGCTTTGCGCTACGCGGCGCGCGTGGCCTTGGAATGGCAGGATCCGGCGGAATGGCGCGAACGAGCGTTGCGGGAGAAAAATCCGCGCACGGCCATCGCCGCGCTGGTGGCGCTGTGCCGATCGAGCAGCAAAGATCAATTCCACCGCAAGCCTTCGGAAGCGGCGCACGATCCGTGGACACGTCTGATCCAGGTCTTAAAAAAGGGCGAGCGAACGCCAACAACCGTGTTTTCTCCGGATACAGCTTTGCCGGCCAGGATTCTTGACGCGCTCGGCCGCATCGCCTGGCGCAAACTCGATCAGGGCGAGCGGCTCGACCTGCTTCGCGCCTACTCTCTCGCGTTCACGCGATTTGGCAGACCCGATGATTCCACACGGCAACAATTGATCGCGAAGTTCGATCCGCTCTTTCCCGCCAGCAGCCGGGAGTTGAATTCGGAACTGAGCCAAATGCTCGTTTACCTTGAAGCGCCTTCCGCCGCCGGCAAGTTGATGGCCGCTTTGCGCACCGCGCCCACACAGGAGGAACAGATGGATTATGTGCGGACGTTGCGGGTGTTGAAGACCGGTTGGACGCCTCAATGGCGCGAAGAGTATTTCAACTGGTTCCTGAAAGCCGCCAATTTCAAAGGCGGCTCAAGCCTCGCCGGGTTTCTGCGCGATATGAAAAACGACGCCGTGGCCACTCTCACCGAAGAGGAAAAACTCGCCCTCAAGCCGATCCTCGAGGCCAAGCCGGAGAGGAAATCAATCGCCGAGATCCTGGCCGCACGCACGCATGTGAAGGATTGGACCGTGAACGAGCTGACGCCATTAATCGAACGCGCCCTGAAAGGCGGCCGTAATTTCGAACGCGGGCGAAGGCTCTTTGGCGAAGCCGGTTGCGCCGCTTGCCATCGCTTCGATAATGACGGCGCTTCGGTTGGCCCGGATCTCACCGCTGTATCCGGCCGGTTCAACACGCGCGATCTGCTCGAATCGATCATCGAACCGAACAAGGAAATCAGCGATCAATATGGCGCGATCGTGATTCAAAAGAAGAACGGCGACATTGTCACGGGCCGTGTTGGCAATTTGAGCGGCGATGTTTTGATGGTCATCGAGAACATGTTTGCCCCAGGAGATTTTACCCGCGTGCGGCGGCAGGACATCAAATTGATTATGCCGTCAAAAGTTTCTATGATGCCGGAAGGATTGCTCAACACTTTGCAGGAGGATGAGATTGCCGATCTGGTGGCGTTTCTTTATTCACGCGGCGATCGAACGCACCGGATGTTCCGAGGCGGCGCGCGCGATGAAAAGCAATGAGCGGCCTTGGCAAAGCCGCTTTAGCCGCGCTCCCGGACCGCGAGTCTGGGACTCGCAGCGGTCTCCCGTTCACAATGTGCCAGAGGCAATCCGTGCCTTCTCTCTTCGCGCAAGGTGCTGCGGCTCACAGAGCCGCGCTCCCGGACCGCGAGTCTGGGACTCGCAGCGGTCTCCCGTTCACAAGGTGCCAGAGGCAATCCGCGCCTTCTCTCTTTGCGCGACGTGCTGCGGCTCACAGAGCCGCGCTCCCGGACCGCGAGTCTGCGACTCGCCTTCCTCGTTC
>JBFMDG010000784.1:0-3397 GCA_040754135.1 Verrucomicrobiota bacterium | reverse complement strand
GAACAGCAGATTTGGTCCTCATAACTCGTCTCATGCACTGGTTCAGGCCCGGCCCGGGCGCGCAGCCCACGCCGCCTTCGCCCACATGTTCAACCAAACGCCAGCGCCTCGCAATCCGGCGATCAAGTGAATGATAGATCGGCTTTTGCCCGTGGCCTCATCCGCCGCAAACCTGAGCCGGCAGTGATTTGCGTTTCCACAAACCAGGCGCATCGTGGAAACGAAAAAGGAGAACGCACGGATGCTTGTCTATGGCGATCCATCATTTTCTGCCGACGCGCGTGAATTGGCTTTGGCAATGGAACAAAGAGCGGCCTCGACCTCCGCGGATCACCTCGATGATTTGCGCGAACTTTTGATCACAGCCGGGCAGTTTGAACAAGCCTTGCACGACAGCGCCACGGCGGGAGGCATAGAAAATCGCTCCTGGCTTGAAGCTGCGGACGCCCTCACCGATGCCGCGGCTCATGCGTTTTATGCAGCACTCGCACAAGGCGAATCGTTGCTCCCGAGCCCGACGATTTCGGCGCGCGACGCCTTGCGTGATTTTCATCTCCTTTCTCAACGGCTCCGCGCCATTCCCTCGCAGCCGGTCCGTGTCAAAGTTCCAGAAGGCTTTGCTTTCTACGCGCTTTTTCCGGAGCAATACGCGTGGGCAACAGTGGAATGGGCGCGACGCTTTGCGACAACACAAGGGGCAGTTAGCGTGATTGGCATTCGAAGCATCGGAACCTCTCTCTCCGCGCTCGTGCAAACGGTCCTCAAGTCCATGGGCCTCGAGGCGTGGCGCTGCACCGTCAGGCCCGCCGGCCATCCGTTCCATCGGGAAGTCGTCTTAACCGATCCGCGCTTGCAACCCAGGTGCGCGGCACTGATCGTGGACGAAGGCCCGGGCCTCTCCGGCAGCTCAATTCTCAGCACCGCTCGCGCCTTGCTCGCCAAAGGCCTATCCCCAGCTCGCATTTGCATTCTGCCAGGTCACAACCGGCCTCCAGGCCACGCCGCCAGCTTCGAGTCAAAGAAACTTTGGGCATCTCTGCCGCGCTGCATTTATCCGCTGGAAAAACTTCAGTGGCACGGGCGCTCGTTGATTGATCTCTTGCGCCGCGCAAGCCTCAACAGCTTCGCGGAAGAATCGGTCGAGTGCATCGAAGATTGGAGCGCAGGCCTTTGGCGGAATTTCCTTTTTGATTCCCGGGATGAATGGCCGGCCGTCAGCGTCGCGTTTGAACAGGTCAAATATTGTTACCGCTCCAGGTCAGGCCGCGGTGTGGTGTGGAAATTTCAAGGAATGGCCGGCACCGAAAATCTGCGGCGCGTGGAGAGCAAACGGGCCTTCTCACGCGGAGAGGAAATTGCGCGACTCGGCTGGACTTGCGCTCCCGTCGGCCACTGTTCCGGTTTTGTTGCGTGGCCATTGATCACTGGCAAGCCGCTGGATGCCCGCGCGCCTCTGGAGGTGATTTCAAAACTGACCCGCTATATCGGAATGGTGGCGGGCGAACCCCTGAGCAAAGTGCAACTCGAAACCAGCATCGATCGATTGGAAGCGTTGTTCTTAATCAATGTCGGCGAACTTTTCGGGCCCGCGGCAACGTGTCAGGCCCAGGCATTGACTGAACGATGTCGTGCCGTGGTCAACCAGGGCTTGCCCTGGGCGCTACTCAGTCGCGCGGGCGATGGCCACCTCGCGCCGTGGGAGTGGTTTCGCACCGCTGAAGGCCGACTCTTAAAAACAGATGTCACGGGTCATCGCAACGATCACACCGCCGTCGGCAATCAGCCGGTCCTATGGGAAATCGCTGGGGTGCTGGTTGAATGGGAGCTAACCGAATCTGCTGAAAAGCATTTCCTCGAAGAATGCCACTGCGGATTGGGGAAAGAGACTCGAACGGCCTTGGCTTTTTATATCGCGGCGTATCTTGCGTTTCGTTTGGGGCAAATTGAGTTGGCTGAAGCAAGCGCATCGGACGCTGGCCACCAACCTCAATGGAGTCGCGCGCGGCAACGATACCTTCGACGCTTGAAGTCACTCCTCGCTGATCAACGCGTTTTCAAATCCTGACCAAACACTGGTATCCAACACCGTTGCGTCATTGGGTCAGTATCCAATCAGCGCGCATCGATCGCCGGGAGGTGCGGGTTGTTCCCGGTCTCCGGACTCGGGTTGCTTCACGATTGTTCCGGCATTAATTTTTTCCTGGGCTCAATCCAACCCGGCCCTGCGGATTCACAGCGAAATCAAAATCGAGGAGGGCAAAATTATGATGCGCAATGCGAAAGATCTGAAGAATTTCAAGCTCGGCGCGCTGGATGGCGACATCGGTCGCGTCAAAGATTTCTATTTCGATGATGCCAAATGGGTGGTCCGTTATCTCGTGGCCGATACCGGCACATGGCTGCCGGAGCGCCAGGTGTTGATCTCGCCCTGGTCGCTGCAACGCGTCGATGAGTCGAGCAAGCTTTTGCACGTTTCCTTGACGCGGGATCAAATTGAAAAGAGTCCAGGCGTGGAGACGGAAAAACCGGTGTCGCGGCAGTTTGAAATCGAGTATTACCGATATTACGGCTGGCCGTACTACTGGACCGGCCCGGCACTTTGGGGTGTCGAAGCCTATCCATATTTCGGATATGGCATCGGTCCCGTCCTGGAGGAACCGCGGCGCGATGCAGGCGATCCGCACCTCCGCAGCACGCATGAAGTGACGGGATACCACATTCACGCGCGCGACGGCGAAATCGGCCATGTCGAGGATTTCGTCATCGACGACATGAACTGGGCGATCCGTTATTTGGCGGTGGACACGCGCAATTGGTGGCCTGGGAAAAAGGTGTTGCTCGCTCCGCAATGGATTGACGCGATCAGCTGGGAGAAATCAATGGTCGAGGTGCACTTGCCGCGATCGGTGATTCAAGGGGCGCCGGAATTTGACATGGACAAGCCGATCTCGCGCGAATACGAGCAGGCGCTTTGGCGATATTACGATCGCGAAGGGTATTGGCTGCGCGAAACTCCGCCGGCCGCACGGGCTGCTTGAGAGCCTGTCTGAAGTGTGGCGGCCATGAGCGTTGAATATTTCTTCTCGCGCTGAGCGGGGCGGCTCGTTAAGAAATTTGCGTCTGCATGAAACAGCCGTCTCAGGTGAAGTGCCCCACCTGCCGCAAGGTTGGGGATTGGTTTGCGGGTCGTTACGGTCCGTTTTGTTCGAAACGCTGCCGTTTGGTTGACCTCGGCAAATGGCTCGGTGAAGAGAACAAAATTTCCGAGCCGGGTGGCGCGCCAGTACCGCGCACTGGAGGCGGAATTGCACGTCGCCCAGCAGACTTTGTGGCTGCTGCGCAAGCAGGAGGCGGAGGCACAGCGCAGCCGCCATGCCAAGGAAACCGAACGGCTGGG
>JBFMDG010000783.1:0-3398 GCA_040754135.1 Verrucomicrobiota bacterium | reverse complement strand
GGTGTAAATCCAGAATCAGAAAGCGTTGCGTTGAGTTCCGCTCCCGCTTCGAGCAACAGCTTCACTGCCTCGGTGTTGCCCTCGGCCGACGCCCACATTAATGGCGTTTGACCCCGGCGCTCCTTCGCATTCACATCCGCGCCATTTTGTATCAACGCCTTCACCGGACCCGGCTTCCCATTGCGCGCAGCGGTATGAAGCGCTGATTCACCGCCGCGCAAACTCGTGTTCGGATCGGCGCCTTTTTTCAGCAGCAATTCCACCAGCTCGCCATTGCCATTTTGGCAGGCGAGGGAGAGCGGCGCGACACCGTAATGGTTGGTGGCGCGAACCTCCGCGCCTTTTTCAATCAACAACCTGGCCAGTTCGAAATCGTCGTGATAAGCCGCCCAATGCAACGCTGTCATGCCATCGACCTGCGGCGCGTTGACGTGCGCATTTTGTTTCAGCAACTCGCGGAGGACCGCGCCTTCCTGTTTTTCGGCGGCATCGGCCAGGGGCGAACCGGCCAACGAGGAAACGAAACTGATCAAACTGATTGCGGCCAGAACCGAACGGACTCCCACTCTGAGCAATGGCAGTGGCATCGGCCATGACCGAAACATCTCGATGCCGGGATGATTAGCGCCGAATCGGGGCATGAAGGTAAGGCGCATTAAACGGAGACCGGCTCGAACAGCACATCCACTTTGCCCTGGCTGTCGCCGAATTTATCGAGCTTGACGCCGACCTTGTCGAGCAGCGTGAGATGCAAGTTGGCCAGCGGCGTCGGTTTGGAAAACTGAATGTGCCGATCGCCTTTCAGGCCGGTGGCAGAACCGCCGGCGATGATGACGGGGAGATTGGTGTGATCGTGCAAATTCGGATTGCCCATGCCGCTGCCATAAAGGATGAGCGAGTGATCGAGCAGTGAGCCTTCGCCATCGGGAGTGGCTTTGAGTTTGGCGATGAATTCCGAGAAAAGGGAAACGTGGAATTCATTGATCCTGGCCATACGCGCGATTTTCTCGGGGTCATTCCCATGATGGGTGAGCGGATGGTGCGGATCGGAAACGCCCACTTCCGGATAAGTGCGATTGCTCGTTTCGCGGGCGAGCTGGAAGGTGATGATGCGTGTCACGTCGCCTTGAAACGCCAGAACCTGCAGATCGAACATCAGCCGCGCGTGTTCCGCATAGGAAGCCGGCACTCCCACGGGCCGATCGAGATCGGGGAGCGGATTGTCCACCGCATCGGTCTCGGCTTTCTGGATGCGCCGTTCGACATCGCGCACCGAGTCGAGGTATTCGCTCACTTTGGCGCGATCGCCCGGACCGAGCTGGCGCTGCAACCGCGCAATTTCATCAGTGAACGCATCGAGCAAACTGGCTTTCTTGCGCAGGGCGGCGCGCCTTTCCTGAAGCGAGCCGCCTTCGCCAAAAAGGGTTTCAAAGACGATGCGCGGATGCGCTTCCGCAGGCAATGGCGTGGTGGGCGAGGACCACGAAAGGTTGTTTTGATACACACAAGCATAGCCGTTGTCACATTGCCCGACCGTTTGCAGCAAATCCATGGCGAGTTCGAGCGAGGGCAACTGGGTCAAATGCCCGATCTGCTTGGCGGCAATCTGGTCCACCGTCGTGCCCAGGTAATAATCGGAACTCTCCGTGAGCTTCGCGCGCGCCGCGCTCAAGAAAGCCGAGTTCGATGTGGCATGGGTGCCGGGATAAGCGTTGCGCAATTCCATGCCAGAGATGACCGACACGTGATCGCGCACCGGCGCCAGCGGACGCAGGATGGGCGACAGTTGATCGAGTTTATTTCCTGGCGGCGTCCATCGCGTGATATCGCAACCCATCGGCATGTAAACAAAACCGATTCGGCGCACGGAACTGGCCGGCGTTTTGGACGCGGCCGTCGCTGCCGGAATCATGGCATCGAGCAGCGGCAGCGCCATCGTGACGCCCAGCCCGCGCAGAAAGGTTCGGCGTGGCAAGGCTTTCTTCGTGATCATCATTGGGTCCTCCTCATCGTGAATGGTGTGCTTTTTGTGATACCGACGATAATCGCTGAAAACCGGTAGTCATGTTGACTGGCGTCGCGCACGATCCTGCGAACGGCCGGGCCGTCGAAATGTTCCATACCCCGGCCAAGCGCGAACGTCAGCAATTTTTCCGTCAGCGTGGTGACAAACAACTCGGGTCGATTGAGCAAACCTTCTTCCAGTCCGGCAATGCCGACGAATTTGCTGCCGTCGGGCAAGCCGCCGGAAGCATCCACCGGTTTGCCTTCTTCGAGGTGCCGCCACCGGCCTACGGCGTCGAAGTTCTCGAACGCGAAGCCGACCGGGTCGATCATGTTATGGCAGCTCGCGCAAGCGGCATTGGCCCGATGTTCGGCGAGCCTTTCGCGAACGGATAGCGTCGATGAGACGGTGTTGTCCTTGAGGGCCGGCACATCCGGCAATGGCGGTGGCGGCGGCGTGCCGATCAGATTTTCCAGCACCCATTTGCCGCGGAGCACCGGCGAAGTTCGCGTGGCATAGGAGGTCACAGTCAAAATGCTTCCATGGCGGAGCAAACCACCGCGTCCCATGCCGCGGGTCGAGACGAGTCGAAAGCGGTTGCCATAGATGTGAGGCAAACCGTAATGCCGCGCCAGCCGTTCGTTCAAGAAGCTGTAATCTGCGCGCAACAAATCAAGCGCACTCCGATCTGCACGCACCACCGTTTCAAACAGAAGCTCCGTTTCCATGCGGAATGCCTGCCGTAAATTGTCATCGAAATCCGGAAACAAACGCAGATCCGGTGTGGCCGCTTCGAGGTTGCGCAAATAGAGCCATTGCCCCGCAAAATTCCCGGCAAGCGATTTTGCGCGTGGATCTGCCAGCATCCGCAACGTTTGTTTTTCGAGCACGCGCGCTTTGCGCAATTGGCCGCGCTCAGCCAGTTCAAGCAATTCATCATCGGGAATGCTGCTCCAGAGAAAAAATGAAAGGCGGCTCGCCAATTCCAAATCGCCCATGGCGTAAACCGTGTCAGGCCCGGCCCCCTCGGGATCGCGCTCGACCCGAAAAAGAAAATGTGGACTGACCAGAATGGCGCTCAAGCCGGCTTCGATCCCGGCTTCAAAGCCTCGCTCGGCGCGCGCTTCGCGAAAGAGCGCCAGCGGCTTTTCCAGATCGGCCTGGCTGATGGGACGTCGATACGCGCGGCGCATCAGCGTGCTCAGAATTTTTTGGGCTGCGGCCGGCTCTTCGTCCGGAGCGGCAGGTCGCGCGATGAAAATGCGCCGGCGGCTGGGAGTATCGCCGGGGCCCTGGGCGTCGTAGGGCCCATTGATCGACACCTGGTAAATCGCCGGGCCGATGCGCGGATGGCGATGCATGTTGAAATGGGCTGCGTAAGGTTGCCGCCGGA
>JBFMDG010000782.1:0-3401 GCA_040754135.1 Verrucomicrobiota bacterium | reverse complement strand
ATCTCCAAATGGCTTCGCCTGAGACCATCGAACTGCTCACAAAACAACTGGCCGAAGCCGGATTAAAAGTTTGCGTCATTTATTCGAGCGGGCGCGACCTGGATGTGCTCCCAGCCAATACCAGCAAAGGACACGCGCTCTCGTGGTTATGCGAACGACTCGCCTTGCCGCTCGGGCAGGTGCTGGTCGCGGGAGACACCGCCAACGACAGCAGCATGTTTCTCCTCCCGGGCATCAAAGGCATCGTCGTCGAAAATGCCCAGCCCGAATTGCATGAAGCCGTCGTGCATTTGCCGACCTTCGGCGCTACGCGAGGTTTTGCCGACGGGGTGTTGCAAGGCTTGGTTCATTTCCGGGTGATCGCCCGAGCGCCCGGACTCGATCAGGCCGTCATGCCGCCCTCCGAATTGGACCCGGCGCTGCGCCGCCTCTTCAGCCGCGAAACCTTGACCTCTCTCACGGCGCGCGAAAGGAAACTCATCGCCGAAGGTTATCAGCACGCGCTGATCACCTTGCGCAAAAACATCACTCCCATCGGATTTTCAGCCTGCTCGCTGACCGACAACGAAGTGACCGGCACCGATGTCAATTACCGAAGCGTCTGGGCACGCGACGGCTCGATCACCATCGTCGGCACGATAGATCTGCCGGACGAAAATATCCGCGCGGCCCAAGTGGCCACCCTGCGCACGTTGCTGAATCACCTCGCGCCCAACGGACAGATCCCTGCCAATATTCGCATTGATAGCGGCGAACCCGACTACAGTGGCATCGGCGGGATCTGCGCAATCGACGGAGGCTTCTGGGCTGTGCTGGCGTTTTATCTTTATGTTCGGAAGCACGAGGATTGGGAGCTGCTCGCTGAGTATGCGGCGCCGCTGGACCGGCTGATGCATTGGCTGCTTGGGCTCGACAGCAATAATGATTACCTCCTGGAAATTCCGGAAGCAGGCGACTGGACGGATTTGTTCGGGCGGAGTTATCACGTGCTGTACGACGAGGTGCTCTGGTATCGCGCCGCGGTCGCTTATGGCCGGCTCCTGGAATTTCAGAAGCGATTCGAGGAGGCTTCCGCCTGGTTGCGCCGCGCGCAAATGATCCGGAGCAAAATCCTGTCGGTGTTCTGGCCATCGACCAAGCCGCTCGATCCGTCGGCGCGCGTGACCTTTGCGGATCAACAATTCTCGGTGGGTGATTCCAGTTATCTTCTCGCGGAAATTACGCCGTTCAGTTTCAGCTGGCGTTGCGATGTGCTCGGCAATCTGCAGGCGTTTATCGGCAATGTCCTCGATGTCGATCGCGCCCGCACCGCTTTCCGCTTCATGTGGGGTGTCGGCGTCAATGAACCTTATCCCGTGGCAAATTTATATCCGCCCGTGCAGGCCGGCGATCCGGATTGGCGCGCCTACTACACCGTCAACCTGCTCAACCTGCCGGGCCATTATCATAATGGCGGCATCTGGCCTTTTATCGGCGGCATGTGGGTGCGCTTCATTCATCGGCTCGGCTTGCACGATGTCGCCTGTCACGAACTGTTGAAACTGGCGCAGGCCAATCGCCTCGGGAAAAACCAGGACTGGGAATTCAACGAATGGATTCATAGCCGCACCGGACGGCCCATGGGAAAAGCCTTTCAAGCCTGGTCCGCCGCCTCCTACATCCATGCCTGCCACGAAGTGCAAATGAATCCGGAAACTTTGCGACAAGACTGAATCGCAATCGATTTTCAATCCCTTCTGGCGTTAGAGCCTGTTTGAAATCTTTTTCCCCTTTTGGCCGGGCGTTGCGTCAAACTCTTTGCCCATTCCATTGCTTTCAAACTTCCGCAGTTGCCGTTTCCGACGCGGGCTTTTACGCTCGACCGCAACATGCGCGCGCTCGAGTTATGGCGGACGAATTGATCCCTTGGGCGCGCCCCCATTTTCAATCGGGCGGTGGCGAAGCGTTTTTGTTCTTCACGATTTACGGGCAGTTCCCCAGCGCAATTCAGGTCTCCGCCGCCGCCTATCGCACAACGGGATTGACGGACGGCATCGGCCTGCAAAAACTCGCGCGCTCGAAAGGACACGATTTCCCGTTCACCCGCGGAGCCATCGGCGGATTGTTGCGCCCGCAGCGCCCGGATCTCTTCGAACAATTGCGAGCCGCTCCCGAATGTCTCATTTTGCAGGGCACAGTCTTCGATCCGCCCGATTTGAATTATTTGCGCAATGCCATAGGCCTCGTCATGTATTTCCTCGAGAATGGAGGAGTGGCCGCGCTCGATCCGCAGCAGTTCAAGATTTACGACGCGGAGAGTTGGCGAGAAGAAATTTTTGCGCCGCACACTCCGCAATGGCTGAATCACGTCTCCGTATTTGCCTCCGCGGAAAACGCGGAAACCACCCATTGGCTGCACACGCGCGGTCTGCGCAAGTTTGGCCGGCCGGACTTGAGCATGCGCGGTATCGCGCCCAATATGCAACCGGCGGTGCTCGAGTTGTTCATCGAACTGATGGGTTGGCAAATCGAGGGCGGATTGATTTCCGAAGGCGAACTCTTTCGCCGCCGCACTTTGCCTGAATCATTTCGTGCGCATCATGGCGGAAGCCTGGACGATCCCGATTTCAACAATGTGCACGTGGAATTGCATCCTGCGAAGGAATAGCAACGCCTGCGTGATTGATGGCGTTGGATCCGTCCCGAGCGCCCCCCACTTACGAAAGAACCGTTCTTAAGGCCAGGCCAGTGTGGCTCGAAACGCAAGCGGCGACTTCTTCCGGCCTGCCTTGAGCAACGATCTCTCCGCCCCGTGCACCGGCTTCGGGCCCGAGATCGATCACCCAATCCGCCGATTTGATCACATCGAGATTGTGTTCGATCACGAGCACTGTATGGCCGGCGTCAACGAGCCGCTGAAAGACTTGAAGCAGCACCCGCACATCATCGAAATGCAAGCCGGTGGTCGGTTCATCAAACAAAAACAGGACCGGCTTTTGGCCGGCCCGATGCCACTGTTGGAATTCGGCGAGATGCCCGACCAATTTCAAGCGCTGGCTTTCGCCACCCGAGAGAGTGTTGATGGGTTGGCCCAGCCGCAAATAACCGAGCCCGACATCCTGGAGCCATTGGAGTTTTGCCGCCGCGCGCCCGGCCATTCGCGATTCGTCAAAGCACTTCAGAAACGCAATCGCTTCATCCACGGTCGCATCGAGAAGATCGGCAATGCTCCATGCGGATGGTTCGTGTTCACCCGGTCGAGAAGATGAATCGGATGCCGAAGGTGCGGCGCCGCTCCGCGCCATTGCCGGCGCGATTTTCACTTCAAGAATATGCGCTCGGTACCGGCGGCCATTGCAGTCGGGGCAGCGAATGAACACATCGCTGAGAAATTGCATCTCGATCTTTTCAAACCCGGCGCC
>JBFMDG010000781.1:0-3401 GCA_040754135.1 Verrucomicrobiota bacterium | reverse complement strand
TTAAAATAATCGAACGGATCAACGGTATGAATTTTCCACGGTTCACGCGCATAATGTTCGGGGACCACAAAGCCTTTGAGAGTGCTTTGAGAATTGACGACCGCAAAATCAAGGGTGCGCCCGCCGATTTTGCCGATCACCTGGCCGGCTTTGACTGGAATCCGCACCCATTGATTTTGACCTCGCGGGTATTTCCCTCCCCAATGCACGAGCAACGCATCGTCCAGGCGCGTCAGCAAATCATAGTAACTCCAAATTGTCCGCGAATGCTCGATAACCAAACGGTAATCATCTCGCTCCTTCGGACCATCATTGCCTTGCATCGCCACCCGATGCTGAACCATCACCACGAATCCATCGGCAGGGGCAAAGACATCATAGCGGAAACGGTCCGAATCCATCTCTTTGAGGACGTAGTACTGATGATCACTGGGGGTGACATGCGCTCCGACCATCAGACCCATGGGCAGGATTTTCTGAATATCCTCGATACGCAAAGGCGAATGGCTGAATTGCACCGGGCCGCTTCCGGTCGCTCGACCGCGGCTCCAATACTGATCGAGATCAACAACTTCGATTCTCGAGGAGCGACGTCCCTCGCCTTCGCCTCCCGCACGCGTTTTGGCGGCTTCCTGAGCGAAAACGATTTGGAATGTCGCCGCCGCCAGGCAAACCGCACCCCACCTGAACTTCAGTGTCCTCGTCGTTGCGGTCCGTGCCCGTGAAATTGCTGATCTGGCCGACGGATTGAACCTGGAAAAGCGTCTCACAAAAAACTCCCGCCAAATTGTCAGAGTGATGCTCATTGCTTGTTCGCGAATGGTGGCGGCAATGGCCGGCGCCTTGAATTCCCACCGCCGCCGATTGAGGTGGGTGAATTGTTTTCAACGACTGCCAGGAAAGGCAACAGCCGGGTGAAGATCACGTCGATATTCGGAGGCAAATCGTTGTCCCAGGCGTATATCTTAATGGGATCGAAAGTTGAACCCACGATGTAAACTCCGTAATCCTGAAGTCCCCGCGCGATTTCGTAACCTGGACCTGATTGACCGAGGCCGAGCTGCGCAATGTTGACCGTGGGCGGAATGGCCAGCAGGGTGCCGATCAGGAGATTGCTATCCTCACTGCCTGTGGCTGTAAACGATTGGATAGTGCTGACCGCGGGCCAGACAAAGGGCTTTTCATCCGGACCGGGTAATTTGAGCGCTTTCGTGTTCACCGCCATAGCCAGGGCGTGCCGGATCCCAGTGGTTAATTCGCCTTTTCGAATCACGCCGGCCATGCTCGACCAGCCGAAAGGCGACATGGCTTTGGCGTCCGATTCAATGCCGGATCCGAGCAGATCCATTTGCTGCCAGAATTTGATCGAGAGATCTCCTGCGGGCAGACGAGAGACACCGCGGAATTCCGTGACGGTCATTTTGTTGGGGTGAACGATTGAAATCGGGATGTCAGGCTGGTTGGGTGGGACCACAAAATCAGGCGTTTGGACTTCCATGATTTGCCGTGCGTTTAGGAAAAGCTTCCGTTTCGGATCCCGTTCCGACGCCATAAAAATCGGCCGAGGTTCAACGATTCCGCGCAATGGCCCGAAGCCTTTGAAGTAAGCGGAACGGACCGGGACAAAACGCGCATCGGATCCGATGGGTTGATTCCATGGGCTCTCTTGAGCAAAGGGCCAGTAAGCTGGATTGCGTTCAATTGGTTTGGGAGCCAAAAGCTGGTTGACATTGGCTCCCGACATTTGGCCTGACTCGACCCTCACTTTTTGGCTGGCGTCCAGAAGCGCTACTTCCACCGCTCCTTTCTGCACTTGAATGCGTGTTTCATCTGCATCCACATCGAGATCAAACTCGGTTCCGATCACAGTAACCACCATGTGCGGTGTGAAAATGCGAAGCGGCCGTGCGGAAGGTTGCGGAGCAACGGCCGCGCTCAGACGGCCTTGCTCGATGTGCAAGGACTTGGATCGTTTGGTGTCCGCAGCGAGGTTTACTGAGGAATTAGCCCCCAATTTTATTTGGGAATGATCCCGGAAACGAATGGTGGCTGCGGATTTGGCCGCGATTCGTATGTGATCGCCAGGTTCCAAAGCATAGCCGCTCCTCGCCAACTGCGACGCGGTCGAACGGATCACCGTCACTTCATGCGAAACATCGGCCAGCGCAGCCCAGTCGCCGCGCTGCGTGGCAAACCACCAAAGTCCGACAAACACCAATGTCACAGCCAGGCCGGCGCTCGCCCAGGCGAATTTGGGTGTGGGATTGGGGAGGCATTTCGAAATCTGGCGCGCCACCCACTCCTGAAGGCGGGTTGATTTGGTTTTGAAACTCGGCGTTGACCGCGCCTGCATTGAATCGAGCACTTCCGCCTTCAGCGTTTGCAGCGGCTTGGCCTCGATGACGGCGAGAATGGATTGTTTGACACGGTCTTGTTCCTTTTTATCGCCGAGGAGAACGCGGAGGGCTTGATCCATCCGCAGTTGGTCGCTCATCTCGCGCAAAGCGGCAGGATCCCGCGACAGTTCCTCTTCCACTCGGGCGCGTTGTTCAGGCCCGAGGGCGTTTTCCAGATAGGCGATGAATTCTTCTTGTGTCATCGAGCTGTGAGTCATTTGGGATGAATCCCTCAACTGGAGGGCTCATCGGCGTAGCTGCATGTCCTGGCTTCTATTAATTTTTGTTCGACGCATTTTCGGAGTTTGGTGCGGAGGCGGCAGAGAACAACCCGAACCCAGCCAATGGATCGGTCGAGTTTCGCGGCAATTTCTTCCGCGGAGCACCGTTGACGGTATTTGAGCGTGAGCAACTCGGTCATGGCCGGGGGCATTTCCTCGAGGCAATCGAGAAGGAAATTGACCTCGCGAGATGCTTCGAGATCGGTACGTTTCCCGGCCAATTCCCACATTTGCTGTTCACGGAATTGCGCAAATTTGGCTTGATTGGCTTGTTCACGGGCCCGGCGCTGGGTCTCAGCGCGAAGGAGGTTCCAGGCGATTTCCCGCAACCAGGCCCGGAACGACGTTCCCGGAGTGTATTGGTCGAGGTTGCGGAAAGCGAAAACGAACGTTTCATGCGCCAGTTCATCGACCAGCGAGGCGAATGGGGCTTTGAGGGCGAGGAAGGTCCGCACGTATTGCAAATGGCGATCCAGCAATGGCTCGAACGCCGCCGCTTCCCCATGCTGGGCGGCTTGAATCAACCGGATGTCTTCCGGTCCATCAAAGTCTGGTTGGTCGAGAGCCATGCTTTTAACCTTAAATAGCAGCTGGAGGCCGAAACGTTACAACCGACCCACATTTTTTTTAAAAAAGTTTCGAAGCCCATCGGCAGTCCTGATCCCACGAAGCTCCCTTATTCATCGTCAAAAGCCTCCGCCCCTGAACAAAAATCCTGAAAGTT
>JBFMDG010000780.1:0-3404 GCA_040754135.1 Verrucomicrobiota bacterium | reverse complement strand
GTGCACCGGTTCGCAGACGAAGGCGTTGCCATAAAATGCCTCGCCCAGAAACGTGTCGCGATAAATGCCGAGCCCGCAAGCGGAGGTGACGCGGTTGACGTGATGCGGGTCGTTGAAACGGCGCAGCGGCCGGCTGATTGGGAAAAGCTGGTTCAGATCGGGATCGCCGTCCGCGCACACATTCACCCGCGGATCGGGCGGCGCGACGTGCGGATTGCGCCGCACGTAATGATCGGGCAGCGGATAATGCCAGAGGAGCGTGCTGTTATCACAACCGAACCAATTGTCGAAGTCATCGCGCACCCGCCCCTGCTGGGTGAGGCCTGCGGCCGGCTCGAATGCGCCGGTGTCGAGATTCATCCGGAAATCGCGCCCGCTGATGTTGATCTCCTGATCGCCGGCCAGCCCGCGGATGCGTCCGCCGATCAAGCCATTGGCGCCGTAAATCCAGTTGTCGAGCCCGAGTTGCAGGCTGTTGACCCGCGCCTGGTAATTCTCCGTAGCGAACCCGCTAAAAAGTTTTTTGATGACATCGGCTTTGCCGTCGCCGTTCGTGTCCTCGGCATAAAGAATATCGGGCGCAGCGCAAACCAAAACGCCCTTTCGCCAGGCAGTGACGCCGGTCGGAAATGGGATTTCGTCGAGGAACACGGTCGCTCGCTCGTAAACCCCATCGCCATTTAAGTCCTCGAGGAATTTCACGCGGCCGCCCGGCTTCCATTTTCCGTCGATGCCCAGGGGAAAATCGCGCATCTCGACCACCCACAACCGGCCGTCCGGTCCCCAATCGATTGCGACCGGATCGACCACGAGCGGTTCACTGGCCACGAGTTCGACAATCAGTCCCGCCTTAGTGCGAATGGTGGCGAGCGAGTCCTGAGGCGATTTGGGCGGCGGAAACTCGGCCGCTTTTTCGTCGAAGCGAAATTTTTCGGGCATCAGTTTGCCCACAGCATTGAGAAGGATCTCCTCCGTTTCCGGTGCGAGCCGTTGCGGCCGGTCGTAGTACCAAAGCGAATCCTCGGCTTCGTAACCGCCTTCGTTGAGGATCCGTTTCGAAGGGATGTAACACGGAACATCGTTGGCGTAAGCGGTGACCCAGAGCCGCGCCGGGTCGAATTGCTTCTTCAAGGCGAGAACGTAATCGACGACCACTTCACCTCCGAGGAACACCAGGGCGAGTTGTTCGCCAAAATTCCAGCGCTGCACGAGATAAGGGAGCGTGGCGGGCAACGGTTCGCCGCGATCAAGACGTGCCAGATAGCGCTGAGCGTGGTAACCGACAATGCCCGGGCGCCTGGCGCGTTCCTCCCATTGCTCGCGCGTAAAATGTTTTTGGAAGGGCAACTCGACGCGTTCCGTTTTGCAGGAGAGCGGTGCGCGCAAAGCCGTCATGGCCTGAGCCAACAAACGGTTCACTTCCGCCGCGAGGGCCTGGCCATGCTTTCTCGACCATTCGAGGCCGCCATCGGGTCCGCCGCGCGGTTGCGGATTGGAATCAGCCCCGCAGCCGATGGTGATGAGCGCGAGCGCGCCGGGATGATCCGCTTCAATGAACTCCTGCGCGAACCCGGCCCAGTCGCCGCAGAGCTTGTTGAACTCCCCGCCCAAGGTCGTGCAATGACAGGCGTAATTGGCGAGCACGGCGCGCGTTTTGCCGCCGGCATCGCGCGCGCACAGCACGGGCAGCGCGTGATCTTTGGGACCGCCCGCGTTGCGGCGGTTGGCGGCGAATCCGACCTGGCCTTCGCTCCAGAAAAGCCGCGCCGGCTTGCGGTCGTTCAAGGCGGCGAGGGCGGCCTGTTCGATCTTATCAGTCAATTCGCGCGTGTAACGGGCGATGGTTTCGAGCTGAGGTTCGGGAATCGGTTGCGCGAAAATGTTCGGGGCGAACCCGGTGATCATCGGGCCGGTGTGCGTGTGAGAAGAGGCGACGACAAGTTTCTCACGCGGAAGTCCGATTTTCGCTTTGAGTCGAGAGGCAATTTCCTCGATGACATTTGCGCACACGCCGCAGTTGTCCACGGTGATGAGAATGGCGGGACCTTGGCGATCACTGCCGATGGCGATGGCTTTGGCCCAGAGTTTTTGGGCGACTCCTTCGGACTCGGTTTTTCGGGAGGCGTAACCGGTCAAGCGGATCGGGTAATCGGGCGTGATATCGATTTTGGCCACGCCAAACGGGACGAGGTCGTCCGCGGAGAAGAGTGATGCTGGAAGAACGAGGAGAGCAAAGAGAATCCGGCAGAGGACGCGCGAAATCATGAGGAGCTTTTAGCCGGAACGAGCGGGATTCACAAGCATGGGAGTTTGAGTGATCCGACCGATCCGGCCGATTCCGACCGAACCACAGCACTGCCATCCAATGCCTTCGTCCAACAGGCGCTTATTGTACCCAGAGCCAGGGAAGAAACAGAAACAGCAGGCAAGCCTGCGCAAAACCCCCTCTCACCCTCCCGCCCCAAACTGATCTTCTTTGTTCCGGAAGAGCAGATTGAAAGTCGTCATCGAGCCGTAGCAACGCGAGATGTATTGCTGCATCTCCACTTTCTCGCCATCGGTCAATTGCGGGTGGCTGTTAATCTTTTGTTCGAGCACACGAAGATTGTTCCGCATCATCACGACTTTATGGAAAAAGGTTTCCAGCGGGATTTCCTTCGTCTGCAAAGTGGGATCGGCCGGGTGCAGGACCATCTTGCCATGATGCCACCGGACGCCGAGCTGATCGATGAATGACTCCGGTTTTTCCAGGCCCAATTCCTGAATGGCGCGCTGCACAATCTGATCGACGAATTGATGCAGCGGAATGTCGAGACCGGTTAGCGACGCCTGCGCCTCGGCCGGTTCGAGACCGCTGGTGTCCGGCGCGACCGTTCGGCGGCCTTCCTCGAAAAGAATGTCTGCCGTGTGTTCGGCAATGGTTTTGACTGTGCCGACGCCGTATTGCGGGTGGCGCACTTTCATGCCGACGTGCAACGCTTCAATTTTCATAGGAGCTCAGCGTTTCTTCTGGAGTTCTGGGGTTTGATTTAGTGACCACGAATGAACTCCGCCTCGAAGAGCAGATCGGCTACGCGTTGTAGGTGCCGGAGCTGACTTCTCCGCCGCGGCCAGTCCAATTGGTGTGGAAGAATTGTCCGCGCGGTTTATCGACGCGTTCATAGGTGTGCGCGCCGAAGTAATCGCGCTGCGCCTGCAAAAGATTCGCGGGCAGAATGGCGCTGCGATATTGATCGTAAAATGCCAGAGCCGTGCTGAAGGCGGGGACGGGAATGCCGCGTTTCATGGCCGCGCTCACCACGTTGCGCCAGCCCTTTTGGCAGCGTTTGATCTCGCCGCGGAAATAATCATCGAGCATCAGATTCATCAGCTTCGGATTGGTATCGAAAGCCTCTTTGATTTTG
>JBFMDG010000779.1:0-3411 GCA_040754135.1 Verrucomicrobiota bacterium | reverse complement strand
GGTCAGAATGACCTTCTCGGCGTTGATCACCACCACGAAATCACCGGCGTCCAGATGCGGAGTGTAAATGGGTTTGTTCTTTCCACGCAGGACATTGGCCACTTGTGCGGCCAGACGGCCAAGCACCGCGCCATCGGCATCGACCACGTGCCATTTGCGCTGGTCCAGGTTGACTTTGGGCAAATACGTTTTCATCTCAAAAATTCTCAAAGAGCGGTGAAAGTAACAAACAAACCAGTGAAGTCAATAGTCATTTCCGGCAAAATTCTCTCGTCAATCCTGTTTGGTTTCAGCGGGTTTCAGCCGATGGCGCGCTGCCCTGATTTTCCGCCTTGCCCAGCCGTTTTTCCACATCGCTGACTCGCCGGAGCAGTTCCGGCAATTGCTGCAAGGCCAGGAGCTGGCGTTTCATCTGGCGATCCGGTTGCGCAGGATATCCAAACCACTTCTCACCATCCCCAATGTCGTGCATGACGCCCGATTGCGCGGCGACTGTAACCCGGTGACCGATTTTCAAATGGCCCGCCAAACCGACTTGCCCCGCCAGCGTCACGTAATGTCCCAGTTTCGTGCTGCCCGCAATGCCAGCCTGCGCCACCACCAGGCAATGCTCGCCCAACACCACGTTGTGCGCGATCTGCACAAGGTTATCAATCTTCGTCCCTCGCCCAATCACCGTCGGGCCCAATGCTCCGCGGTCGATGGTCACATTCGCGCCGATCTCGACATCATCGTGAATCACGACATGCCCGATCTGCGGCACTTTCCGATGAACCCCGGCGTCGAGCACATAGCCGAAACCGTCGGAGCCGATGACGGCGCCGGCGTGGATGCGGACCCGATTGCCGACCTGAGTTTTCGGGTAGAGGGTCACGTGGGCGAAGAGGTGGCTGTCTTCGCCAATGCTGCAGTTGGGGGCGATGTAATCGCCGCCTTCCAGAATGGCGCGCGGGCCGATTTTCACATTTTCACTGATGACGCAATGCGGACCAATATGCGCCGAGGGATCGACATGCGCATTGGGAGCAATGACGGCGCTGGGATGAATACCGCTGGCGAACTTGGGCTCGGGAAAAAACAGCGGCAGCACCTTGGCGAAAGCGATGCGCGAATTCGGGACTTTGATCAGGACCTTGAGGCTCGAACTGAACGCGCCATCCACCAGGATAGCTGCGGCGGCGCTTTGCTCGGCGCGCGCGAAATAGGCTTCGTTTTCCGCGAAAGTGAGATCGCCCGGCTTGGCATTGCCCGCCGGGGAAAAGCCGGTGAGGACAATCGATCCGTCGCCAATGACCTGGCCTTGCAGTTTTTCGGCAATTTCAGCAGCGGTGTAGGGCATAGCAAAGCGGAAGCAGAATGACTTTTAAGGCGCGAGATGGCGTGAGAATTCTGAAATGAAATGGCGCTGTTTGACGGACATGCTCGATGGTAAGGTCATTCTGGTTCAAATGCCGCGTTCAGTGAGGATGGTGTTGTTTTCGCCGAGGACAAGGACTCGGGGTTTCCAGTTTTTGGCTTCGTTCTCGTCCAGGACGGCGTAGCTCATGATGGTGAGCCGGTCGCCCGGTTTCCCGAGGTGTGCCGTGGCGCCGTTAAGGACGATGGCGCCGGAGCCCCATTCCCCTGGGATCGCGTAAGTTTCGAAGCGCTGGCCATTAGCCAGATTGCTGCACAAGATGCGCTCGAACGGCAGCAAGCCGGTCTTTTCCATCAGGTCAACGGCAATGGTCAGGCTGCCCTCGTACTGCACGCTGGCGCCCGTGACCAAAGCCCGATGAATTTTCGATTTCAGCAAATGGATCTGCATAGAATACCGGCGCCACCCTAGCGGTCGTTCCACCTTGCAGCGCCATTTCAAGTCGCACGTTGACTTGAAAAACGATCATAACTATAAAGTGCGCCGGACCTAATTCAATACCCATTATTTTATGGCCGCTCGATCGATGCCCAACCCCCGGAATTTCCGGATCTTCCGTGCCGGCCGCCTCAAAAACCATCATCCTGAAACCCTAACAGCATTGACTACCCTTCCTGTATGAGCAGAAAAATCCGTTACGGCATGGTCGGCGGCGGCCGTGGAGCTTTTATCGGCGCAGTGCACCGCATCGCTGCGGCCATGGATCAGCAAATCGAACTGGTTTGCGGCGCGTTTTCATCCGATCCGGAACGTTCCAAATCCAGCGGTTGCGATCTTTTTCTCCCCCCGGAAAGATGTTACGGCACGTTCGAGGAGATGATCCGGAGCGAAGCGCCGTTGCCAGAAGATCAGCGCATGGATTTTATCGCGATTGTCACTCCTAACCACATGCATTTTCCTCCGGCGAAAATGGCCCTGGAAAACGGGTTTCATGTGCTGAGCGACAAACCGGCCACATTCAATCTGGCCGAAGCCAGAGAACTGGCGCAGATCGTTAAAAAATCGGGCCTGCTTTACGGGCTCACTCACAATTACACCGGTTATCCGCTCGTCAAAGAAGCGCGCGATATGATTCGCGCCGGCAAACTCGGAAAAATTCGCAAAGTGGTCGCCGAATATCCGCAAGGCTGGCTCGCCACACGCCTGGAAGCCACCGGGCAAAAACAAGCCGGTTGGCGGACCGATCCCAAACGCAGCGGCGCCGGCGGCTCCGTCGGCGATATCGGCACGCACGCTGAAAATCTGGCCGAATACATCACCGGCCTGAAAATCAAAGAACTGGCCGCCGATCTGACAAGCTTTGTGAAAGGTCGCAAGCTCGACGACGATTGTAACGTGCTCCTGAGATTTCAGGGCGGCGCCAAAGGAGTCCTGCATGTTTCACAAATCAGTGTTGGCGAAGAAAACAACTTGAACATCCGCGTCTATGGCGAACTGGGCGGAATCGAGTGGCACCAAAAAGAGCCGAACACCATGCTCGTGAAATGGCTGGATCGGCCGACCGAAATGTACCGTGCCGCCAATGGCTATCTCGGCGCAAACGCGAAGGCGGCGACACGCACGCCTCCGGCCCACCCGGAAGGATATTTGGAAGCGTTCGCAAACATTTACAAAAACTTCGCCAATCACATCCGGGCTAAGATCGAAGGCCGCAAATTGGCCAAGGACGATCCGGCGCTTGATTATCCTCGCATCGAGGACGGTGTCCGCGGCATGGCCTTTATCGAGGCGGTGGTGAAATCTTCGAAAAACAATTCCGCCTGGACGCCTCTGGATCTCTAGGCGCAGCGCTCGGGCGGCGTAGTCCCAAAACGCGGGGCTGAAGTGCTGAGGCCGCAGGCCGCTCGATATGGAGTGCGGTGGCAAGCGGAACGCGCGACACCGCTTTGGCCAATTCCAGCGCACCGGATTTAACGGACGTGTATTTCCGTAGCCAAAGCGCCGTCGCCCCTTCGCTCTGCCGGCGCAGTCCAAAAACGCGGGGCTGAAGTGAT
>JBFMDG010000778.1:0-3420 GCA_040754135.1 Verrucomicrobiota bacterium | reverse complement strand
ATCGAACTCACATTCGATGCTACGCAGACCCACCGCCCCAATTTCTCGTAGCAGCCTGACGTGAGTCGGCTCTCACTTTTTCTGCGCGCATGCCGAGCGGTTGTCAGTGCGATCTCCCACGCGAACAATCGCGCTGCAGGTCATGAGATCTGGCAAGCGCGTGACCGATTGCCAAGGGCCGTCTTGACCAGAAACAAGTGATCGAACTCACATTCGTTGCAGAAGATTCCAATGTTCTCAGTTGCTTCACGCCACAATCCCATGCACCACTTCGCCGAAGACGTCGGTGAGGCGCATGTCGCGGCCGGAGAAGCGGACGGTCAGGCGGGTGTGATCGACGCCGAGCAGGTGAAGCATCGTGGCGTGGAGATCGTGGATGTGGACTTTATTCTCGACGGCTTTGTAGCCGTAATCGTCGGTGGCGCCGTAGATGGTGCCGCCTTTTGCGCCGCCGCCGGCCAGCCAGATGGAGAAGCCGTAAGGATTGTGATCACGACCGTCCGAGCCCTGCGCAAAGGGCGTGCGTCCGAATTCGCCGGCCCAAATGACGAGGGTTTCATCGAGCAGACCGCGCGCTTTCAAATCCTTGAGCAGCGCGGCAATGGGCTGATCGACGGCGCGCGCGTTGTTCTCATGGCCTTTCTTCAATCCTCCGTGCTGGTCCCACCGGTCGGCGGCGCTGGTGGGCGGGCAGGTGAGCTCGATGAAGCGCACGCCGCGCTCGACGAGGCGGCGGGCGATCAGGCATTGCGCTCCGAATGTCCGCGTGTGTTCGTAGGCGGAATCGAGACCGTAAAGACGCCGTGTGGCCTCGGTCTCACCGCGCATTTCCATGAGCTCCGGCACGGCGGATTGCATGCGAAAGGCGAGTTCGTAATTGGCAATGGCCGATTCGATCTGGTCCATTGGGCCGATGCGGTTTAGCGCCGCGTCGTCGAGTTTGCGGATGAGCTCGAGCTTGTTGAGTTGGAGTTCTTGTTTGGCTTCGGCCGGTTTGATATTGGCCACGGGATAAGCGCCCGGGCGGAAGATGGAGCCTTGATAGGTGGCGGGAAGAAATCCGCTGCCGAAATTTTCCAGGCCGCCCGGTGGAATGAGGCCGCCGTTCAACACCACAAATCCAGGCAAGTTCTGGTTTTCGCTGCCCAATCCGTAACTCACCCATGCGCCCATGCTCGGCCGGCCGGACAGCCCAATCCCGGTGTGCAGAAAATAATTCGCGTTTGTGTGCTCGGAAAAATCGGCGACCATCGAGCGGATGACGCAGAGATCGTCGGCACATTGCCCGACGTGCGGGAAAAGGTCGCTGACCGGAATGCCGCTGGCGCCGTAGCGTCGAAATTCCCAGGGTGACGCCAGAGTGTTCCCGTTGTTGTTGAATTGCGTCGGCTCCATTTTCATGCCGAACGGTTTGCCGTGCTCGCGTTGCAGGCGCGGTTTCGGATCGAAGGTATCGACCTGCGACGGTCCTCCGTCCATGTAGAGGAAAATGACGTTGCGCGCGCGGGTTGAGAAGTGCGGCGGCCTGGGATGGAGGGAATTGTTTTGCGGCGCGGGCTGGGTGGTCGCGCCGAAGGATTTGTCGGTGAGCATTCCGAGCAAGGCCACCGTGCCGAAGCCGGCGCCGCATTGCCGCAACATTTCCCGGCGGGTCATGGGGCGTTCCAAAAATCGGCGGCAATGGTTCATGGCCACAGGAAAGTTTAGACTGCTTTAATTCAAAAACACAAACTCCTTCACGTTCCAGAGCACGTGGCACAGATCGGCCCACACCTGCTCGTTCTGCGCGGGGTGAAGGCCGTCGCCGCCGTAGGCCGCGGCCTGCCGCGTGAGAAAGGCGAGTGCTTCTTTCATCTCGATCGCACTGGGCGGACGGCTGAAGGCTTCGAGGTAGAGTCGTTCGATGCGCTCTTGCGGAGTGGACAACGGTTGAATACGCCGGGCCCACAGCGTTGCCTGTTCGAGCACGAAAGGATCATTCATCAGAATCAACGATTGCGCCGGCACGTTCGACACGGTGCGCTTGCCCACGGTCGTGAATGGCACCGGCGTATCGAAGGTGCGCATCATGGGCGGCAAAAAATTGCGGCGCACTTCGAGGTAAATGCTGCGGCGTCCGGCGCCATCGAGCGGTCCGCTCGAACCCGGTTTGCCGCGGCCGTCCATGAAAGGGGTGAGATGCGTCGCGACTGATGGACCAAACATACGGCGGTCCAACCGGCCGGAGAGCGCGAGAATGGCATCGCGAATGGCTTCGCCTTCCAGGCGGCGGACCGGCATCCGATGCCACAAAATATTTTCGGGATCTTTGTCTTCGGCAAGGCGGTCAGCGGGCTGGCTCGACATGCGATAGGCGGTCGAAAGTGCCAGCATGCGGATGAGGCGTTTTGTGGACCATTGCCCTTCGGTGCGGAACCAGTGCGCCAGCCAATCGAGCAATTCCGGATGCGACGGTGGCTGGCCCAACACTCCGAAATCATCGGGCGTAGGAACGATGCCGCGCCCGAACATGTGGCTCCAGACACGGTTCACGTAAACGCGCGTGGTGAACGGATTGGACGGATCGAGAATGTGCTGCGCCAGTTCCAGCCGGCCGCTTCCCTGCGCAAACGGTTTCGCATCCGGTCCGCTCAGCGCTTCGAGAAAACGGCGCGGGACCGGCTCGCCCGGATTGCGCGGATTGCCCCGCTTGAACACCTGCTCATCGAGCCCGTTACCGTCGGCCATCGAGGGCGTGCGAATGGGTTCCGGCAACGATTTCTCCATCGCTTCCCAGTGTTCCAGCAGCGCGGCCCACGAGGAAGCCTTGTTCGAAGTCGAGAGGCCGATCAAGCCGAAGCGCGTCAAGCGATCGAGAAACACCAGCGCCGGGGAATCGATGGAAGCTGGCGGACCTTGCTTCTCTGCGCCGGCTTTGTTGAGTTCGAGTTCGCTGCACCGGCCCCACGCTTGCACGGATTTTTGCGTCACGCGCCCGTAGCGTTGCGCCAGTTCCTCGAGCGACGTGACGGCGGATTGCGGATCAAACAGGCGAGACCACTCGATGGCATCACTGGCCGGCGCGGAATTGGAATCTGAAAAAACGATCCGGCTGATGGCCGCCCAGCCGTTGGGGTTGTAACCGCCGCTTTTGCCGCCACCCGCCAAATCGGGAGTGGTCATGTCGCTGACTTCAATGTAGGCGCGATGCCCTTTCCACATTTCGAGATCGATGGTGAGCCAATGCAGTTGCTCCTTTTGCAACACGCGCCTTAGCCCGCCGTAAATCGGATCCTGGATCAACGCGAAATTGTCGATGAACACATTGACGCGGCTCTCCTGACCCGCCACGAGCAAATGCGCGTAACGCTGGGCAATGGTGAAGGTGGGTGAGCGGAGAGCGCCTTGCAATCTGCGCGAAACGGCGGCGCTGTTCCACGT
>JBFMDG010000777.1:0-3422 GCA_040754135.1 Verrucomicrobiota bacterium | reverse complement strand
CCTTATCTCGAACGGCGGGCGGGATTGCTCTCGGGCGGCTGGCGCCAACGCCTGGCCATGGCTTGCGCTTTGATGCACGAACCGAAAGTGCTTTTCCTGGACGAGCCGACCGCGGGCATTGATCCGGTCGCACGGCGCGAGCTCTGGGATTTGCTGTTCGAATTTTCCAGTCAAGGCATGACCCTGTTCGTCACTACGCATTACATGGACGAAGCCGAACGCTGTTCGCACGTGGGCTACATTCATTTGTCGCGTCTGATCGTTTGCGGCGTGCCGGATGACCTCAAGCAATTGCCCGAGGTTAATCCACCGGGCACAAAGCGACTCGACATCACTTGCGATCACGTCACCATCGGCCTGCAAACATTGCGGCATCTGCCCGGAGTCCGCAGCGCCACGGTGTTCGGTCAATCCATGCATCTGCTTGTCGAGGCCAGTTTGAAAGAAGATTTGCTGCGCGATCGCCTCGCTGCCGTGGGCATTCAGCAGGCCGAAATTCGCCCGATCGCCCCGTCGCTCGAGGATGTTTTTGTTGCATTGACGGCGAGAACCAACGGAGGCGCCGCATGAAATTCTTTCGCGGGTTCCCGGCCATTCTCTACAAGGAATTCATCGTCGTGCTGCGGGATCCGATGACGCTGTTTTTCATGCTCTTTCCGCCGTTGATCGAAATGATCGCGTTTGGCTATGCGCTGGACAACGATATCAAGCACATGGCCATGGTGGTCTGGAACGAAGATCGCACCGTGGAAAGCCGAAAACTCATCGATTCTTTCGTGAACACGCAAACGTTTCGCGTGGTGGGCGAAGTCGGGAGCCTTTCCGAATTGGAATCGGCCATCCGCCGCGGGCATGCCATCGTGGGCCTGCAAATTCCGCCGAATTTTGCGCGCGATTTGCGAGCCGGACGCTCCGCGCAGGTGCAGGTGCTGATTGACGGATCGAATTCCACGCCCGCTCTTCAGGCGCTGAACACCTCGATGGGCGTGACGCTTCGCCAGTCGCTGGCCATGATCATTGGCAGCCCGACAAACCTGCAACTGCCCATCGATGTTCGCCCGCAAATGCTCTTCAACCCGGACATGCGCAGTCCGAATTTTTTCGTGCCGGGCGTGATCGGTGTGGTGCTGCAAATTGCGACGACCTTTGCCACAGCCATGTCGTTGGTGCGCGAACGGGAACGCGGCACCCTCGAACAATTGCTGGTCAGTCCGCTTTCGCGCTGGGGATTGATGCTCGGCAAGATTGTGCCTTACCTCTGCATCGGAATGGCCATGGCGATTTTCCTGTTTGTGACGATGCGGTTTTTATTTCATGTGCCGATCGCCGGAAGCGTTACGCTCCTTCTCATTGCCACGCTGATTTACATTTTCTCTTTGCTCAGCCTCGGTTTGCTGATCTCGACGAAAGCGCAAAATCAGATGCAAGCGCTGCAGATGTCCATGACTCTAATCATGCCGACGGTTTTCTTTTCGGGCTTTATTTTCCCGCGTGAAACGATGCCCTGGATTTTTTACGCCATCGGCACGGTATTGCCGACGACCTATTACATCGAGCTGTTGCGCGCAATCATTCTGCGCGGCGCGAGCGTCGCGGATTACTGGATGCACCTCGGCATCCTTGTGGCCATGGGGTTGGCCTTGTTTGCGCTTTGCGCCCTGCGCTTTCGCAAGAAGATCGCGTGAGGCGGTGATCGGAAATGGAGTCGAACGGCGCCGAGCGCTCGTTGCTAACGTTTTTGCGCTTCTTTCGCCCAGGTATCTTTCAAGGTAATCGTGCGGTTGAAAACCAGGCGGCGTGTGGCGCCTTCCGATTGTGAATCCTTGTCCAGCGTGAAATAGCCAACCCGTTCGAACTGGTAACGCAATTCCGGGCGCGCCTCGCTCAAGACCGGTTCGCATTTGGCGGTGACGACTTCGAGGGAATGTGGGTTGAGGAAACTCTTGAAATCGCCCGCCGCATCCGGCTCGGGCACGGTGAAGAGCCGGTCATACAGCCGCACTTCCGCATCGACGGCGTGACGGGCACTCACCCAATGGATGGTCCCTTTGATCTTCCGATTTGCCGTCGGCCCGCCGGTCTTGCTGCCGAGGTCGGCAGTGCACCGCAATTCAATGATAATTCCGGCGGAATCCTTGATGACTTCGTCGCACTTGATGATGTAAGCGTATTTGAGACGTACTTCGCCGCCGGGTTTCAATCGAAAGAATTTTGGAGGGGCATTCTCCATGAAATCATCGCGTTCAATAAACAATTCCCGGCTGAACGGCACCTGGCGCGTGCCGGCGGTTTCATCCTCGGGATTGTTGGTCGCGGCCAGCTCCTCGACTTTTGCTTCCGGATAATTCGTCAACACCAGCTTGATTGGCCGCAGCACGGCCAGCCGCCGCAGCGCATGCCGGTTCAAATCGCCCCGAATGGAATGTTCCAAAACAGCGACATCGGTGAGCGCATTGTATTTCGTGATCCCGATGTGATAGGCAAAGTCGCGCAAGGCTTGAGGGGTGACGCCGCGCCGGCGCAACCCGCTGATCGTCGGCATGCGCGGATCGTCCCAGCCATGCACGAGGCCTTCGTTGACCAGCTGCATGAGTTTTCTTTTGCTCATGACGGTGTAACCGAGGCTCAGCCGCGCGAATTCATACTGATGCGGCAATGGCCGCGGCAAATCGAGCGCTTCCAAAATCCAATCGTAGAGCGGGCGGTGCACCTCGAATTCCAGCGTGCAAATGGAATGCGTGATCCCCTCGATGTAATCGCTCAAGCAATGGGCGAAATCGTACATCGGATAAATGCACCAGCGATTCCCCGTGTGATGATGTTCGGCGTGGCGGATTCGGTAGAGGACAGGATCGCGCATCCAGATATTGGGCGAGCCCATGTCGATTTTCGCCCGCAGGGTGCGCGCGCCATCCGGAAATTCACCGGCCTTCATGCGTGCGAACAAATCCAGATTCTCCTCCATGGAACGGTTCCGCCAAGGACTGTCCTGCCCCGGCCGATCCGGCGCGCCACGGTATTTCTCGGTGTCGTCGGGAGAAAGGTCGCAAACATAGGCCAACCCCATACGAATTAAAGCGACGGCGTATTGATAGAGCGCGTCGAAATAATCCGAAGCATAGAACGGCTCGATCGCCTTGCTCGGACCGTGCGGGCTACGCTCGTTTTCGGTGATGGCCGCGAGATAATAATCAGATCGGCCATCGAGATTTTGCGGTTCGGGAATTTGTCCCTTCGATTTCAGCCCAAGTCGATCTTCCGCCCAGCCGCCAATCAACCAGCGCACGTCCTCCTGAATGGATTCGACATATTCGACCTCTTCCTTTGTCGGATTGGTATCGTCAAAACGCAGGTTGCAAATGCCGCCAAATTCCCGGGCGATGCCGAAGTTCAAGCAGATGCTTTTGGCGTGACCGATATGC
>JBFMDG010000776.1:0-3424 GCA_040754135.1 Verrucomicrobiota bacterium | reverse complement strand
GCGCTCCGGACCGCGGGTCTGCGACCCGCAGCGTGTTGGCTGTTAAGCAAGCTTGAGAAGAACACTGAAACGTTGGGAGCTCGGCTACGTGGCTGCGGCTTATAAAGCCGCGCTCCGGACCGCGGGTCTGCGACCCGCAGCGTGTCGGCTTTTGAACAAGCTTGAGAAGAACACTGAGTGAAACGTTGGGCACGCGAAGTGTGATTGCAAACTCGCCGAGCCCGGCACACAATCTCGATCGAGACTTATGAAAGCCGCCTGTTTGTTGCTCGCTGTTTGTTCCTTCACGATTGCACTCGCCTCTGATTCCGGTTCGAACTCCAGTTCGAACGAATGGCGCCCAGCCGCGCCTCGAGAGGAAATTCGTCCCGCGTTTTCCATGGATCCCAAAGCAGGCCGCAGTGGAAAAGGCGCGCTCATAATCGAAGCCGACTCTCGCCCCGGCCTCGATGGCTACTGGACCAGGACATTTCCCGTGCAAGGCGGGAAATTTTATCGGTTCGAAGCTTTTCGAAAAACGGATCGAGTGACCGACCCGCGCCGATCCGCGCTGGTGCGTTTGCTTTGGCAGGATGATTCCGGACGCAAGGTGCTGCGCGATGAAGCTTCCGCTGCCAATTCAGATGAGTCGGCGCGTTTGCTTTCGCGATATGTGACCGACGTGTTGCCGGGCTTCACACCGGGAGCGGAAGCGGAGCATCCGACCGACAAGCAGACCGATTTGCAAGGTTGGACTGAAGTTTCCGATGTTTATCGCGCGCCCTCGAAAGCCACGCGCGCCGTGGTCGAACTCCATCTGCAATGGGCGCCGCTCGGCAAAATTCAATGGAGCGATGTCGCGCTCATCGAAGTCCCGCCGCCGGCCAGCCGCAAGGTGCGCCTCGCCGCAGTGCATTACCGCCCGCAAGGCGGCAAAACCCCCGCCGGCAATTGTCGTTTGTTCGAGCCGCTGCTCGCCCAGGCCGCGGAGCAACGCGCCGATCTCGTTGTGCTCCCCGAAACGCTGACTTATTTCGGGCTCGGCAAGAGCTTCGCCGATTGCGCGGAACCGATTCCGGGTCCTTCGACCGATTATTTCGGCCAGCTCGCGCAAAAGCATAATTTCTACATCGTCGCCGGGCTCGTGGAACGCGCCGGTCACCTCGTGTTCAACACCGCCGCGCTCATCGGTCCGGACGGCAAACTGGCCGGCAAATATCGCAAGGTCTGCCTCCCGCGAGATGAAGTCGCCGCCGGCATTGCGCCGGGAAATGAGTATCCCGTGTTTGAAACGCGATTCGGCAAAGTGGGCATGATGATTTGTTACGACGGGTTTTTTCCGGAAGTGGCGCGCGAATTGACCAATCGCGGCGCGGAAGTGATTGCCTGGCCGGTTTGGGGTTGCAATCCCGCTCTGGCCACCGCGCGCGCGTGCGAGAATCACGTCTATCTCGTCAGCAGCACTTACGAAGACATCTCGCGCAAATGGATGATCACGGCTGTGTATGGCCACGACGGCCAGCCATTGGCGCAAGCCAGTCAATGGGGAACCATTGCCATGGCGGAAGTCGATTTGAACCAACGATTGCACTGGCCCAGCCTCGGCGATTTCAAAGCCGATCTGGTCCGTCATCGGCCTTAGTCGTAAAGAAAAGGGTCTTTCGGATTTTTCTCCTCCCGAACGCGAGACCCATTTCGCAGACCAACCCGGAGGGTTCACAGCCATTAGCCGGTGGTTGAGCGCAGCGACACCACCGGGAAACAAAGGAATCGAAATCGCATCCCGGAGGGATGCCAGTCCAATCCAAATCACTGCGTACACTCGTTCCGCGAAAATGGCGCGTGAGCTCCACATGGCCGTCGATTGAGCCTGGCTTTGACCCCTGCCAGGGTCATGAACATTCCGTTCCTCTTTCCGGGGGGAGCGCTCGTGCCTCGCACAACCCTCGGCTAATGGCTGACATCCCTCCGGGGCAGGCAATTCGCGCATTGAACAGATCGGCGGTTCTGTGCTCCAATGCATTGGCTTTATGAACGGGGCGATTGCTGCTGATCCACGGAGCTGGCGTGTGTGCCTCCGAAAGCCGGCGTTTTTCAATACCAGTTTTTCCCTCCTCCTCATTTTCGGCAGCCTGACGCCGGGCACCCATGGCGCCGAGTCCTTCGAATTTCAATCCGAGAACAAACAGTTCGCAGCCAGCATTTCCGTTACGGACGACGAAAAGCTTTTCGTTGAAGTGTTCGATGCGCGGAAACGTCAGCGCCAGCTGCTTTGGAAAAATCATCTCCAGGATGAAGACTTTACTTCGCCGATCGCTTACCTGTCCGACGATGGTCAAGCGGTGGTGATCGAGGCCGGCTTCTTTCGTAACTGGTTTTTCGCTTTCCTGAACCGGCAAGGGACGATTCAGTCCTACTCCATCCCTGAATTGTTGCAGCGCCAAAAACCAGCGCCTAAGAAGGAGGGCAATTCTTTGGAACTCTTGGAAAACAATCTATTGATATCGCCACGCGACTTCGAGCGTTATAGCCAGCAGCAGAATCTCATTTCCCAACTGGAGGAGCTTTGGGAGCATGGCCACATCGGTTTCTTTGATACGTTCGAAAACCGCACGCTCTTTGCCATTTGGGCCATGGGAACAAACCAATGGTTCGCCCTTTCTGCGGAGACTGGATTGCCCATCACGCCTGGTGCATCTCTGCAACAACGGTGGACTGAGCGTGCTCGCCGCCGGGCCATCGAAACGATCCAGGCGAGCCAGCAAAACGAAATCAAAGAGCTCCTCTCGACCGCGCGCGCCAAAATCGAATCGGCTCTCAACCTGACGAATCGCACGGGCGGCCCGATGAATTGGCAGCAGGAGGAAGAATCTCGCCTCCGGGCGTACAAGTACCTGGCTCAGCTCCAGCGGCCCGAGGATAAAAAATGGATCGAGAGCCTGCTCGCCTCAAAACAATTCTGGCATTCAGCTGGGAGCGCGCTCGATCGAAATATCGCCATCAACATGGGATCCTCCGATCGCTATCTGGCCGATCAACTGTTGGCCCGGTGGGAAGGCAAAGTTCCCAAAGAGATCCCGGTCGAACAATTTCCTTCCGCTGAGGAGGAATTCCTTTATCTCGGCAAAGTGTGCGGACAGATCGAACTGCTCTATCCACCGGACAATGGCGTGCTTTGGGTGTATCTCATCCCGGCAAGCTTCGGCCCTGAAGATTGGAAACGGAAACGAATGGAGATCGTGCTCAAACTCGATATTAAGTCTGCGCGAAGCTGGCAGAGTCGATCATTCGGGGCTTTTGGTTACACAAACGAAGAGGAATCTGAGCCTGTCCATTGGATCCCCTTTTCAATCAGCGGCGTGACTCCAGGCAGCTACCGCTTGAAAGCGGTCTGGGACAAATACGCCCCGGTGGCGAGCGAGGAAGATGACGTCGCCATCCCGAC
>JBFMDG010000775.1:0-3429 GCA_040754135.1 Verrucomicrobiota bacterium | reverse complement strand
CCAGATCGAGCACGAAGCTGAAAACAAAAAGCGCCAATGGAAAATGCACCAGCAACGGATGCAACGGGTGACGCAACGGTTTGCCCTGAATGAAATCTTTTAGCATGACTGTTATTTCGTTTTTTCAGGAGGGACATTGGCCTGCCCGGCTTCGGCCTGCTTGCGCCAGTAATGTTTTGAATGGCGCGCCACGCTGATCCCATGATCAAATACCATCAGCCCACCGAGATAGGTCGAGATCATAAGAACCAGATTGGCCGCGATTCCAAGCCAGAGGGGGGCGGACTCGACTTTACTGGCGTGCCAGAAAGTTGGAATGCGCAGACCGAGGCTGATCGCGAACATCAGCCACACCGTGAGATTGAGGCTCAGATGGTACAAACCGATTTTCCAGGCGGGCTTTTCTTTTTTAATGCCCGACCAATCGACGAGGCCGGTTGGAATGGCGAGCGCTCCGACGAGCAGTGCAAACAAAACGCAGAAAAACGCCAGTCGAACGAGAAGGTTGCTGCCCGCTTCGAGCAACGAAAGCAAATCGCACACAGTGGAGATCGGCCAAAGGGCGACAGGAATATGAACGAAGATCGGGTGGAGCGGGTGACCCAGCCATTCTCCTTTGAGCATTCGCATTATGAAACCCTCCTTCACGCCGGTACAGTAACTCAATTGTTCGGCTGGGCAATTTCGGATGTGGCTCACGCAAGCCGCAGGGTCGTATGGCAGTTTAGACCTCGACCGAATGGCCTTAGTGCAGAGCACCCTGAAGTAGGGTGCCAATGGCCAATTCCTTGATCCAGGGAAGAGAGGAAATTGAATCGAAGAAACAAAAAGGAGGTTAACATGAGTGCCCCAATCTCCTTTGTTCCAGCCGCTGCACTTCACGTTAACCTCCGTTCCCCAAACACTTGCGTGTTCACCCGCGTCCCTCCGGAATTATCCGGAGGCAAAGCCCAGGGTTCCCCACCCGCAGCCCCATCCCCGTTTCCACCTCCTTGTCCCAGTGACCGATACTGCCAGCCAAGACCCTGGATGCAATGCGGTTTATTACGGACAAGCTTGTCCGTATTTGTACGGACAAACGCCTGTCCTTTTTGTCGGGTAAAGTACGGACAAGCTTGTGCAAATCGCCTTCCCAAGCATGAGCGCACCATTAAAAAGTGCGGGGCAGGTCGATGGCCTCTTTCAGCCGCGCCAAATACTCGGCGCGCGGAATGGTGCGTCCTCCCAATTGCCGAGTCGTCGGTGTCAGCATCTGAATATCGAACAAGACGAAGTGACGATGACGCAAATGTTCCATCAGATGGCACAAGGCTACTTTCGATGCATTGTCCTTTCGATGAAACATGGATTCCCCTGCGAACAGGCCGCCCATGGCGACACCGTAAATTCCGCCAGCCAACTCCTCGCCCGCCCAGCATTCCACGCTATGGGCTAAACCGTGTTCGTGCAGCGTCGTGTAGGCTTCGATGAACTCCGGTGTGATCCAGTTTCCATCGCGACGGGCGGAGGCGCAGCCTTGGATGACGGCGCGGAAGGACTGATTGAGCGTGACGCGATAAGGATTCCTGCGCAACACCTGGCGAAGACTTCTCGGAATGTGGAAATGATCCCATTCGAAAACGGCGCGAGGATCGGGCGACCACCAGGTGATGGGATGAACCGTCCAGGGAAAAATGCCCGAACGATAAGCCAGCCTCAAGCGTGGCAAAGATAAATCACCGCCGATGGCGACGAGGCCGCGCGAGTTGGCCTGATTGGGATGAGGAAACCAGAGTTGCTGATCGAGGAGTGTGACCACGCAGTGGGTTGAGCTTTGAAGGCGGTCTGGGGATCAGAGACGTTGATCGAAAGCCTTGAGGAGTCGCATTTGAAACAGAGCCGACAATTCCATAGCGCCGTAGTAAATCGCGTTATCGGGGGTTAAAGCCATTTTGTGCTCTTGTTTTGCATCCGGCGATCCCAGCAGGAGCCAGCTTCCCACGCGAATGTCGTTCAGGACCTGGAGCAACCATTCCATTTGCGCGGTTGTGAGCGTCAGTTCGAGGCGTCCTTGTTTCTCTGTGAATCGTTCCGGCTCGCGTAGCATCGCTTCCAAAAGTTGGCGATTCTCGCGCCGCTGTTCGTTGAGCGCTTGTTCCAGCAGTTGCTGGTCGGGCGCGACTTTTTGTTTCGACGCGCCGCGTTGGAGCGCGGAGCTGGTCTTGGGAATGAGCGGATAAAGCTTGAGCACTTCGAAGAGGAGCGCTCTTTCGCGTTTGCTCAATTCGAACACGAACCGGTCCTTGTCGGATCGAACGAGTTTCATTTAATCGCGCTCCATCGTTGCGTGCAGGGAATACTTCTGCAGTTGATGAACGTAGTGCTCCGCTTTTTCCATGCTTTCACGGGCCAGCACGCTTTTGCCCTGATTATGAACCTGAAGCATGTGGTACTCGGCTTTTGGTTTCGGCCAGCCAAACACCACTTGAAACACGTGCGTCACGTAATCCATCAAATTGACCGGATCATCCCAGCAAATCACCAGATAACCCGGTTCGCGGGTTTCTTTCGGCTGCGACTGCTCTTCCTGCCCAATATCGGGAAGGGTTACAGGTTCCAACGTCTCAGGCATACCGCCCAAAATAGGCAAGGCCATTCCCCTTTTCAACCCAAGCAAACGAATGAGAAAACGAGACCGGAAATGAGGATGATGAAGAAGCCATCCCTCCGTCACCAACAGATTCGAGCAAAAATGGAGGGAACAGTCCCGTCAGCTGCGGTCCTTCAGGGAGGTCACGCCCTTTTCCGCGGCGCAATGAGCGCAACAAAACATGGTGCCTCCCGCTTCGACGCCATGGCCGATGATTTTGCATTGGCAATGAGCGCATTGCGGGGCGAGGGCCTGGATCGCGCACTCGAAACAATCGAAATAATGAGAGATACCGTTGTGCACGATCTCGAGCGGTTTGTCGTACTCATTTCCGCAGACTTCGCAGGTGATCACTCCCCGCCCGAATGAAATATTGCGCAGTATTTTTTCCCCTTCGGCGCGATGAGGCTTGGTTCTGGGCACACCCGAACTTCTCGGTTTCATGGGCTTAACTTAAATGTTCCCGGCCACGGTTGCCATCGGTGAATCCCCTGTTTTTGAAGCCCGTGATGAAACTGAAAAACGAATCCAGTTCAGTCAAGGCCGCTGACCTTTTTCGCGCGCGCCAGAACCTCGCATGCGACTGAGCGGGCGCGTGCGGCCCCGTCGCGCAGCACCTGATGCACGTAATCGAGGTGGGCCGCCAATTCCGCGCGGCGCGCGCGCGCGGCTGCGAAATGCGACCAGTACTGTTCAAACAGAGCCTTTTTCAAATCCCCGTAGCCCAGGCCGCCGGCACGCAATCGATCTTCAAAATCCTGGCTGACCTCGCGCGGAGCCACCAGTTTCAACAGCTGGAT
>JBFMDG010000774.1:0-3433 GCA_040754135.1 Verrucomicrobiota bacterium | reverse complement strand
CTCAGATATTTGTAAATGTTCTCACGCGCAAAACTCGCGCGCATCAGCGACTCCATAAAAAACCGGCTCCACACCCACTCCGGCCCGCCTGTCATGGTTTGAGACAGGAACCGCGCATCAATCGTACGCGGGGTGAAATAAATTCCCAAAATGGGCTTTTCGTAATCGGAAATTCGGAAGAAATCGGATTGGCTGCCTTTGCTTTTTTCAGGCGCATCTAACGTCAGCCAGACGCATTGCCGATTCCCATACCAGGCCACCGCCCAGGGAATGTCGCTCATCATCAATTCGTCCGGTTTCATGAAATCGGCCACATGCTGAACGAGCGGCGGATGATATGGGGGATAAGCATGAGGACTCGATGCCGGCGGCAACAGCGTGAGGATCAATGGCGCCGAAAACACCACCACCGAACCCGTGATGGCCCACGCGCGCATCGGCGGAAATGAAAACGTGATTTGGTCGAGCAGCACAATAAATATTCCGGATCCAAACAGGATCACCACCGGCGTCATCAGCACGAGCAAATTCTCCGAATTCAACACCGGCGTATCGGTGCTCAAAAAAGTTTTGCCCAACGCCTGGGCCACAAACAGTGTCGCCAAACATCCCAAAGCGAACATGCGCAAACGACTCAGCGCCGGACTGACAAATGGCACCAACAATCCGGCCAGGAAAAAAGCCGTTAGCCAGCTGCCGCCGAGTTTGGGCAGATCATTTTGAACCTGTTCGGCGGAGTTCACCAATAACTTGCGAATGTAATGTTTCAATTCGAGTTGGTTTAACCGGACTTCCAAATCCCTCGTCATCGTCCGTTCAAGCCGGGTGCCGCTGAACACTTCCCCACTCGCAGCCGCTTCCTGATGAATGGCAAATCCCGCCACACCAAACAAAGTGCCGCTCGCCTGATAATTGCGGACCACCCACGGCGTCATCACAACCACAAAACTCAAAGCGGCCGCAATCAGCAACACCACCCGCCTCGTCCCAAAAAACAATCCGAAATACAATCCGACCGGGACAATCAGCCAGCCGAACGAATAGCGAGTCAGCGCGCCCAATCCCGTCAGCACTCCGGCCAATACCGCCATCGCCACTAACCAGCCAGTGCCTTTCTTTTCCTCGCGCGCATTCTGTTCCGTGACCACCAGGCACCATATCAATCCCAGAAAAAGGGTCATCAACAGCAACGTTGACTGCCCGGACACAGTGAATTTCCAAAGTAAATCGGCTCCCGCCATGAGCGCCGCCGACATTATCGCCACCGTGAAATCAAACAGCCGTTTGCCGAGGAGGAAGACGAGCAGAATACAAACGAAGAACAGCACTTGATTGGCAATGGCAATCAGGCGCTCCGGTTGATACACGCTAAAGGTTTGGCCTGTTGGAATCTCGAACTGAAACGGCAGCCCCTTCATCAAAGCGGCCAGAAAAAGCGGATAAACCGGCGCGTTGGCAAGATCCGGGTGAGGCGTATCGAGCGATCCTGTGCCGTCCCCTTTCTTGTCCGCCTTCCATTTTTCCTGAACGAGATAAAGGCTGACCGGACGGATGTAATCCGTGGTAAAGCCTTTGCCTTGGGCGAGATTCCGCGCCACCTGGGCGGCATCCATCGATTCCACCGTGGCGAAGTTTTTGAATTCATTCACCTGATACCAAAGCGCCAGCCCGACAAGGCCCAGGATCGCCAAAATCCCTTTGATCCAGCGCGCCCCTTCGCCTTCTTCCAGTTTATAAATCCAGTCCTGCAGGCCGGTGGGTATCATGCTCAGTATCCTTCGAGATGGTAGGTGTGGAGTTTGCGATGCAAGGTGCGGCGGCTGATGCCAATCCGCTGGGCCGCTTCCGTGCGGTTGCCTTTGGTTTCCTTCAGGGCGCGAATGATCAATTGTTTCTCCGCTTCCTGAACCGTGAGATTGTTTTGCGCGAGCATTTCCTGTCCTGATGGCGCCGCCGCGGTGCTGCTGCGGCCCTGCACATGACGCGGCAAATCACGAAATTGAATCTGATTGCCATGCGCATAAACCACCGCGGTTTCTATGGCCGACCGCAATTCACGAACATTGCCCGGCCATTTGTAATTCATGAGCGCTTCGAGTGCTTCGGGCGTGAAACCGTTCACATTCTTGCCATTTTCACGCGCAAATTCCTTGAGAAACGCCTGCGCCAACAGCGGCACGTCGGCCAATCGCTCCCGTAATGGAGGCAGCCAGATTTCCACCCCGCGCAAGCGGTAAAACAAATCGTCGCGAAAACCGCCCGACTTAACCAACTCTTCCAGATTCTTGTTCGTCGCCACAATCAGGCGCACGTCCGCGCTCAGGGTCTTATTGGAACCGACCCGTTCAAAAGTGCGTTCGCCCAAAAACCGGAGCAGCTTCACCTGAATCGTGGCGTCAATCTCTCCAATTTCGTCGAGAAACAAGGTCCCGCCCTGCGCCTGCTCGACGCGCCCGATGCGACGTTCGTGCGCGCCGGTGAAAGCGCCTTTCTCGTGGCCGAACAATTCGCTCTCGAGCAAGTTGGTTGGCAACGCGGCACAATGCACGGCGACGAGCGGCTGGCGTGCGCGCGGACTCAGTTGATGAATGGCTTTGGCAATCAGTTCTTTGCCCGTGCCGCTTTCGCCCTGAATGACGACGGTAGCGCGGGTTGGCGCAACCTGGCGCACGGTTTCAAACACCTCCTGCATGGCGGCGGATTCACCGATGACATTTTCCAGGCCGAATTTCTTTTCCAGTTGCTGTTTGAGGTTTTGATTCTCGGCTTCGAGCGTCTGGCTGCGCAACGCGCGCGCGATCCGCATTTCCAGTTCATCGATCTGCATCCGCCCTTTCGCGATGTAATCGTCGGCTCCCTTTTTCATCGCTTCGACAGCGATTTCCTCGGAACCATAAGCGGTCATCAGAATACAAACGGGCGGCTTGTTGAGGGATTTGGCGCGGCTGATTAACTTCAAGCCATCTTCGTGCGGGAGGCGCAAGTCCGTCAGCAACACATCGAACGGCTCGCGTTCCAGCAATTCGGTGGCGGTGGCGACGTCCTCCGCCAGATACACGTCGTAACGATCCTCCAAAGCCGCGCGCAATCCTTCGCGTGTCGGCTTTTCATCGTCCACAATTAACAACGTTGGTTTAATCATTCAGGCGCGCCTCCAACAACCGGGTTTGGCGTTCTCGCAAGGGAAGCCAGATGCGAAAGGTGGTGCCCTGACCCGAACGGCTATCGAGCTCGATTCTCCCGCCATGGGCCCGCACAATGCGCTGCACAATCATCAGCCCCAATCCGGATCCTTTTTTCTTTGTGGTGAAAAACGGTTCAAAAATGCGGTTCAACTGTTCTTGCGGAATTCCGCCGCCTGTATCCGAGATGCTCAACCAAATCTCATCGCCAGCGGTGCCGGTCTGAACTGTTAATACCCCGCCTTTGGTCA
>JBFMDG010000773.1:0-3437 GCA_040754135.1 Verrucomicrobiota bacterium | reverse complement strand
ATGAAACGACGTCAATTTCTTCAACGGACTTTGCAAACCGCCACACTGCTTTCCACCAGCGCCATTTCATCCCGGCGCATTCTCGGCGCAAATGAACGCGTTCGAATCGGCCTCATCGGCTGCGGTGGCCGCGGACTGGCCGTCGCCAAACTGATGCGCGCGGTGCCCAATGTCGAATTCGTCGCGGTATGCGACGTTTACGATCCCCGCATCGCCGCCGCGCGCGATTGGGCCGGCACACAGGCCCGGGCATTTCGCGATTTCCGCCATGTGCTCGAATTAAAAGAAGTGGACGCAGTGCTGATTGCCACACCGGATCATTGGCACGCCATCCCATCCGTGCTCGCTTGCGAAGCGGGCAAAGACGTTTATGTGGAGAAACCGCTCGGACATAACATTCGCGAAGGGCGCGCGGTGGTGAAGGCCGCGCAGCGATCCGGACGCCTCGTCGCGGTCGGCACGCAGCAGCGTTCTGCTCCGCATTATGCCGAAGCGGCGCGCCTCGTGCACAGCGGCGCGCTCGGTCCGGTGCATTTCATCCGCATTTGGAATTACACGAACATGCATCCGCATGGGATCGGGCGCGTCCCCGATTCCGAACCGCCGCCCGATGCCGATTGGGATTTCTTTCTCGGGCCGGCCCCGAAGGTGCCGTTCAACAAGAACCGCTTCGTCAACACTTACCGCTGGTTCTGGGATTACGGCGGCGGCATGGTCACCGATTTCGGCATTCATCGCTTCGATTCCATGCTTCAAATCATGGGAACGTCCGATCCAATCACGATCAGCGCATCGGGCCGGCGTTACGAATTGAATGACGGCGCGGAAACGCCGGATGTGGTGCAGGTCACTTACGAATTTCCAAATTTCATTTTGAGTTACGAAGCGACCAATCTGAATGCGCTCGGCACAGGCCAGCGCACGCCCGGGCAGCCATACTACGGCGCACGCGGCGATTTCGATCATCCGCACGGCGAAGCATTCTACGGCGCAAACGGCACCTTGCTCTCGAATCGGCTCGGCTTTGAATTGCTCCCGGAATTGAAAGCGCCCACCGGCCCAGGCGCTCAGGGACGTCGCGAGCGCGCCGAAGGCTGGCGCACCGAACGCAAAGCGATGTCGGGCGAAGATGCCACCGCTGCGCATGCGCGTAATTTTGTCGAATGCGTTCGTTCCCGAAAACCTCCCGCGGCCACTGTGGAAATGGGTCATCGCGCCAGCACCATTGCGCACCTCGGCAACATCGCTTTTCGCACCGGACGCAAAATCCGCTGGGACGCGCAACAGGAGGAGATTCCCGGCGATCCTGAAGCGTCGCGTTTGCTGAAGCGCGATGCGCGCAAACCCTGGGATCTGATTTAACCTTGAAATGAAATCGTGATGCGTCTTTCGAACCGCCGACATTTTCTTAAGACACTTGGCGCCGCGTTGCCCATGACGCTCATTCTGCCATCAACCCGCGGCGCTTCGTCTTCAGCGCAGACGCTCAGACGTCTGGGTGTCTGCATTTTTTCCTATGGCATGCATTGGCGCGCGGCGCGCGAAGGGCAAACGAATGTGCGCTTTAAGAATCCGCTGCAATTTCTGGAGTATTGCCACGAACTCGGCGCGGGCGGCGTGCAGGTTGGACTCGGCGCCCAAGCGGCCGACCTGGCCAAACAGATTCGCGGACGGGGCGATTCGTTGGGCATGTATTTCGAAGGCCAGACCACTCTGCCTCAAAACGAGCGGGATCTGGAAAAACTTGAGTTGGATGTGCGCGCCTGCAAAGAGGCCGGCGCCAGCGTCATTCGTTCGGCCGCCCTGAGCGGGCGCCGATATGAAACATTCGATTCGGAAGCAGCATTTCAAAAATTCACTGAACGCGCCTGGCATTCATTGCAATTGGCCGAACCCATTTTCAAAAAGCATCAAGTGCGGCTGGCTCTCGAGAATCACAAAGACTGGCGCGTTCCGGAAATGATTGCTTTGTTGAAACGGCTCGGCAGCGAATGGGTCGGCGTCTGCGTTGACACTGGCAACAATCTCGCCCTGCTCGAAGATCCAATGGCGGTCGTGGAAACGCTCGCGCCATTGGCCTTTTCATCGCATCTCAAGGACATGGGAGTGCTCGATTATTCCGAGGGTTTTCTCCTCTCCGAAGTGCCCTTGGGCAGCGGTTTCCTGGATGTGAAACGGATCGTCGATATTTTGCGACGCGCCAATCCGAAGCTGCAGTTCAATCTGGAAATGATCACGCGCGATCCGCTCAAGGTGCCGTGCCTGACTGAAAAATACTGGACCACCATGCCGGACGCAGAGGCCCGCCAACTCGCTTCGGCGCTGGAACGCGTGCGCCGCAATGCCAGTCGCAATCCCCTTCCCCGCACGACGGGCATGACGCAAATCGAGCAACTCGAACTCGAGGATCAACTCGTGCGAAAATCGTTCGAATTCGCCCGCAAAGAACTGAGCCTTTGATTGAGTTTCGCGCGCGGAGAGACTCACACGGCCATAGCTGCACGCACGCGAACTTTTTGCAATTCATCCCGGCTGCTCCTCTTCAAACCTTTGTCGAAATCTTCGTCGCAAACTTCGTCGAACCTTTCCCCTAACCTTTGTCGAAAACTTCGTCGCAACCTTTGTCGATTCCTTCTTCGTTAACTTCATCCGAAGCAAAGAAGCATCGCGATACTTCAGTTCAGTAATCAGTGGGCTGGAGCCGAGTTCAATCCGCGACTAACGCTTCGACGAAGTTTGCGACGAAGTTTGCGACAAAGTTTGGGAACGAAGTTTGCGACGAAGATTTCGACAAAGGTTGCGACAAACATTGCAAGGGGGAAAAACTTGAGGGACGGATCATTCTGCCGGCGCTGCTTGTGACTTCCCTATTTTGATTTGCATCAAGCAATCGTTGAAAGGCCGGCCTGCTTTGATGCAAATCAAAGTGAACTTCCAGCCCTTCGTTACTCTATCCCCAACAATTTTGGACCGATGAATGTCCCGCGCGCCAGAAACACAAACTTGATTCGCGACTCCCTGATCGCGCCGCTCACTCCGCACCTCGTGACGCGCGCCCGCGGCACGCCAATCGTCTCGGATATTTCTCTGACGCGGCGCGCTTTCCTCCTGGCCATGGGGAGTCTGTTGCTCGCCGGCTGTTTTTCGTTGCTGCTGATTTTCGGACGGTTTCCCGGCCTTGCCGACAAATTCACCGATCCGCTTTTCTTCAAACGTTGTCTGGTCGTGCATGTGGATTTGGCGTTGATTGTTTGGTTCTTCTCATTCGGCGCTGGGCTCTACGCGCTGCAAACCGGCAACGCCGCGATGAATCGGATCCACGCCATCGGACTCGGCGCCGCTTACATTGGGGTTCTCGCGATGATTGCCGGAATGCTCGTTCCGGGCACGGCGCCCATTCTGGCCAATTATGTTCCGGTCATTGACAATCCCGTGTT